>DRQB01000038.1 GCA_011330645.1 Campylobacterota bacterium
AAAGGTGCAGCAGGTAGCGCAAATGTGTAAGCAGTGATGTCCAGTGGGTTGAGGTCTTTGAAATTCTCATTAACCTTTTGACAAGCTTTTAGTAGTATAGTGGCATCAGGAGCTGTATGGGTTACGCCTGTTTCTATGGGTTTGTAAACACCTACCTTTAAACCTTTTGAAGCAAGCACCTCTATGAGCTGTAGTGTAGTGTGCGTTTTACCCACATTAGTACCCGTAGCGGTGATAAAAAGTGACGTCATACACGATTCCTTTACAGTTTTTACGTATTAATTGTATAATTATAGTAGAAAATAAAGTTATTATTATAATATGATGTATGATAAGGATAGAAATTGCCAAAGTATGAAGAAGAATTAGACCTAGCCTTAGAGCTTGAAGAACCACAAATGTTTAAAGTGCTTTTGCACAATGATGACTATACGAGTATGGACTTTGTTGTGGAAATACTTACGGGCATTTTTCATAAGAGCCATGCACAAGCAGAACAAATCATGTTACAAATACATGAAAAAGGTAAAGCCATTTGTGGTGTTTACAGTTTTGAAATAGCGCAAACCAAAGCACAGCAAGTCAAGCAACGAGCAAAACAAAATGAGTTTCCACTTTTGGCAACCATAGAAGAAGATAGTTAAATCACTAAAGGATTATTATGATTAGCATAGCACTTAATGATGTATTTAAACAAGCAGTAGGATATGCAAAAGAGAACAGACATGAATATCTCACCGTAGAGCATGTTTTTTTAGCCATAGTCCGATCAGAAGCAGGAATAGAAATACTTTCAACCTTAGATGCAGATAGCGCAGCATTAGAGTCTGGTATTGTAGAGCATATTACGAAAACAATTCCTGCACTCAAAGAAGCTGTAGAACCTTTTGAAACAGTGGCACTTTCACGTGCTATCAATGATATGATGACACATATTCACTCTTCTGGCAGGACAGAAGCCAGCATAGGAGATATGATTGCGGCTATCTTTATGCAAGAACATTCTTATGCGGTGTACCTGATGAAAAAGGAAGGACTTTCTCGTGTGGACATTTTGGAAGTGATTTCTCATCGTTATGATAAACCTCAGGTAGAAGGCGAAAGCAAAATAGGTGAAGAAACCTTGCTCGACCAATTTACCATGGAGTTAGTAACCCTTGCTAAAACAGGTAAAATAGACCCTGTGGTAGGACGTGTCGATGAGATAGAGCGTGTGATGCAAACCCTCTGTCGTCGCAAGAAAAACAACCCATTACTTGTGGGAGAACCAGGTGTGGGTAAAACGGCTATTGCCGAAGGTTTGGCACTACGTATTTCTGAAGATGATGTACCAGATATCTTAAAAGGCTCAAAAGTCTATGCACTTGATATGGGAGCTTTGGTCGCAGGGACAAAATACAGAGGTGATTTTGAAAAGCGTCTTAAAGGTATTATCAAAGAACTTTCGATGCAAGACGATGCCATCCTTTTCATTGATGAAATACATACAATGGTAGGGGCCGGCGCAACAAGTGGAGGGAGTATGGATGCTTCTAATTTACTTAAACCTGCACTTGCACGTGGTGATTTGAAGTGTATTGGTGCAACAACTTATGCGGAGTATAGAAACTTTTTTGATAAAGACAAAGCCTTGAGTCGTAGATTTGCAAAAATCGATGTAGAAGAGCCAAGTATTGAAGATACGTTTACTATTTTAAAAGGTATACAGCATAAATATGAGGATTATCATCATATCAACTTTACTGATGATGCTTTACAATCTGCGATAGACTTGTCTGTGAAATACCTGCATGACAGGTTTTTACCAGATAAAGCGATGGATATCGTAGATGAGGTAGGGGCACACTTTATGCTTAGAGGGCAGAGTGGTGTGACAGTAAAACCTAAAGATATAGAAGAATCAGTAGCTAAAATGATGAAGCTTCCTTCCACAGTGATTGGCACAGATGATACGAAGAAACTTAAAACCTTAGAAAAAGATCTCTCTTCACATATTATAGGACAACCTGAGGCGATTAAAGCGCTCTCAACTGCTATTAAACGTTCATATGCCGGACTTAACGGAGAAGACAGACCTATAGGGTCTTTCTTGTTTGTCGGGCCAACAGGCGTAGGAAAAACAGCACTAGCAACACAACTGGCTAAAACTATGCATGTACATTTTGAGAGATTAGATATGTCTGAGTATATGGAGCCACATACTATCTCTAGACTTGTTGGTGCCCCTCCAGGATATGTAGGGTATGAACAAGGTGGACTACTGACTGAGATGATAAAAAAACATCCACATACAGTATTACTACTAGATGAGATAGAAAAAGCACATCCTGATATTATGAATATTTTACTTCAGGTGATGGATGGTGCAAAACTGACTGATAATAATGGTGTAGTCTCCGACTTTAAAAATGTGATACTGATTATGACTTCAAATATAGGCACAAAAGAAGCCAATGTTATGGGCTTTAACAAAGACAACTCTATGAAGACAGACAAAGCTTTGGCTGCGTTTTTCTCTCCTGAGTTTAGAAACCGTTTGTCTGGTACTATAGAGTTCAATGCTTTAGATTTAGAAGCATTGGTAACTATTGTAGATAGAGAATTAGATAAACTTAATACTCTGCTAAAAAGTAAAAAAGTCAAAGTCAAAGTGGGTAAAAAAGCCAAAGAGTATTTGGCAAAAGAGGGCTATGATGAACGCTATGGTGCACGGCACATCGCACGTGTAATAGACCAAAAGGTAAAAGAGGCACTTACAGATGAGATACTCTTTGGAAAACTTCAAAAAGGTGGAGTGGCAAAAGTAAGCTTTAAAAATGATAAACTAATGTTTGCATTTACAGGAAAGTAGATGTCCTCGGGTATGGAAGAAAATTACTATGTTCCTCCCTTGAGTAAATACTCAAGTACTTTTCCTGACCCACGCTATGCACCTGATGAAGGACTGCTTGCCTATGGGGGAGATCTCTCTTCTCATAGACTTCTTTTTGCTTACAAAAAAGGGATTTTCCCTTGGTACTCCAAAGATGATCCCATTCTTTGGTGGTCACCCAATCCTAGATTATTGCTTTATCCTGAAAAATTTATTGTACGTAAATCTTTTAGAAGAGTGTTACGTTCTGGAAAATTTACAGTCACTTTTGACAAACATTTTTCAGAAGTCATTGGGCATTGTGCAAGCGTCTACAGAGAAGGGCAGGAAGCATCATGGATAGTACCTGAAATTATAGAAGCGTATACACGTCTACATAACGAAGGGTTTGCGCACTCTGTGGAGGTACATTGTGATGGAAAACTTGTGGGGGGACTTTATGGTATTGCCTTTGGAAGGGCTTTTTTTGGGGAGTCGATGTTCTCTTTGGTCTCTGATGCATCAAAGGTTGCATTTAAAGCACTAAGTGACGTTTTAGGTAGCAGAGGTTATGATTTTATAGACTGTCAAATGAAAACCGATCATATGGTACGTCTGGGTGCGGAAATAGTAGAACGAGATATTTTTCTTGATGGACTTGAATGTGCAATAGAAAAAGAAACAGATTTTGGTAAATGGCATGATTGGCATTGGAATTATAAGGAATAAAAAATGGTAGATAGAGATATAAACTTCTCTTTATGGTTAGACTTCGTTGAGAGAGATTATTTAAAAAATGAGTTTTCTTCTTTGATTGAAAAAGGGATAATTAACGGGGCAACATCTAACCCCTCCATTTTTGCAAACGCCATTACCACTTCAGCGGCATATAAAGAGCAGTTGACAAGTCTAGAAGGTAAAAGCGCAAAAGAAAAATATGAAGCACTTGCTATTGATGATATACGTACTGCGGCACAAGCACTGCGTGATTCATATGATATGGGAAACGATGGATATATCTCGATAGAAGTGGATCCTTTCCTTTCTAATGATACCCAAGGTACCATTGAAGAGGGTAAAAGACTTTTTGCAGCGATTGGTGAACCAAATGTAATGGTAAAAGTGCCTGCCACTGATGCAGGTTATGATGCAATGACGGCACTTTTAAGTACAGGAATTTCAGTCAATGCCACACTTGTTTTTTCTCCTAAGCAAGCAAGTAGATGTTTAAAAGCCATGAAAAAAGGTATGGATGCTTTTGAAGCATCTGGTGGGGGACGTTGTGAATCAGTGATCTCTGTATTTGTCAGTCGTTTTGATAGAATGCTAGATAAAGATTTGGCATCCGAAGGACTTGATGTGGCTAAAACAGGAATCTATAATGCTGCAAAAATCTATAACCTTATAGAAACAAATCATACCCCTGCAGTACGCACACTTTTTGCAAGTACGGGTGTTAAAGGGGATGACTTGCCAGCAGATTATTACATGAGAGAACTGTTAGCTCCTCATTCAGTAAATACGGCACCTTTAGCAACAATAGAAGCATATATCGCAAGACCTGCCTCTACTCCAAAACTCCCTATTGATGAGAATGAAGTCAATGGTTACTTTATAAAACTTTCCGATAATGGATTTGATATGGATGAAGTATATGCACAACTTTTAAAAGAAGGTTTAGAAGCATTTGAAAAATCATTTCAAGAGATGTTAGATACATTAAAATAGATGTACATGAAAAGTCCAAAAGGAATATGATGGAAGAAAAACTCAAACTTTACCTCAGAACGATGATTAGTAATGGAGGCTCTGACCTTCATATTAAATCAGGTGCTATAGTGCGTGTACGTGTAGATGGTATTTTGAAGATGCTTGGTAAAGATGCACTCACTGCAGATATGGTAAATGATATTGCAAGAGAGATTACCACTAAAGAGCAGTATATTAAACTCAAAGAAGATAAAAATCTTGACTTTACCTATGTTTTGGGAGATGAACATCGTTTTAGGGTGAATTTCTTTCACCAGATGGATGGATTATCAGCTGTATTTCGTATTATTCCTGTAAAAATAGCAACATTGGATGAACTTAATTTACCAGAGGTGATTAAGAGTTTTACAGATATTCACCGTGGATTGGTATTGGTAACGGGAGTCACAGGTTCTGGTAAATCAACCACACTTGCAGCCATACTTGATAAAATTAACAGAGAAACAAAAAAACATATTATCACTGTGGAAGACCCAATAGAATTTATTCATAAAGATAGAGGGTGTCTGATTAATCAACGTGCAATTGGACAAGATACACATTCCTTCTCAGATGCATTAAGAGCAGCACTGAGAGAAGATCCAGATATCATACTTGTTGGGGAAATGAGGGATTTGGAGACTATTGATATTGCACTACACGCTGCCAATACTGGACACTTGGTGTTTTCCACACTGCATACACTGGATGCCAAAGAGACGGTAGACAGGATTGTGGGTATGTTTGGGAAAGAAGAACAAAACCGTATCCGTGGTTCTTTAGCATCTGTTCTCGAGGGGGTTATTTCCCAAAGGCTGATTCCTACTAAAATGGGTGGAAGAGCTGCTGCTGTAGAAATTTTGAAAAAAACAGCACGGATTGAACAACTTATTATGGAAGACCGTGATTATGAGATACCTGATGCACTCTTTGAAGGGAAAGAGATTTACGGTACACAAACGTTTGATCAAGCACTTTTGGATCTTTTACGAGAGGGACGCATTACAGAGGATGTTACTTTGGAGTATGCCACAAATCCTGCTGATATGAAACTTAAAATGGATGGCGTCGGGAAGGGTGCAATTATACAAGATGATACTAGTGGTAGAGAGGCTGATGTATTTGCATTTAAAGATGAAGAAGAAATCAACGAAGAGCCTTATTAATGTTCAACATATTTTAATATAGATAGGGTATAATTCGCGTCTATTTTACTAAAATTATTGGTAAAAAGTTAATTTTAAAGGACAGAAATGTTAGAAGGTATCGTTAGAGAGAGTATCGGTAAACGTACTGCAAAAGTACTTAGAAGAGATGGTTATCTGACTGCAAACCTTTACGCAAATGGCGTAGAGAACATTCAAGCTGCGTTTAAACGTGGTGAATTTGTAAGAGCAGTTAGAAATAAGGAGAGCCTAGCATTCCCTGTTAAATTGGGTGATACAGAGTTAAATGTAGTGATTCAAGAGTATCAACTGCACCCAGTACATGGTGAAGTAGTGCACGTAGACTTGAGAGTAACTGTACCAGGTCAAGTAACAAACTTCCTTGTACCAGTTATCACACATGGAACACCGGTTGGGCTTAAAAACAAAGGTGTACTTGTTATGTCTAAAAAAAGATTAAAAGTAAGAGGTGCTATTGAAGATATGCCTGCGAAATTTGATCTTGATGTTGAGCCATTACAAAGAGATGAATCAATTCTTGTAAGAGATATTGAAGTACCAGCAAACTGTAGATTGATGGACAGACCAGATGTTTCTATCTGTGGTGTAATCAAGTCTAAATAAATTGATATGACACTTTTTGTAGGTCTCGGGAATCCAGGACCACAGTACGAAAATACACGTCATAATATCGGCTTTAAGGTCATCGACAAACTGGTTGATGACTTTGGGGCGAGAGATATCTCCAAAAACTCTTTTTATGGGCAACTTTATCGCTCATCTAATACACTTTTTTTAAAACCTACTACCTATATGAATCTATCAGGAAAGTCTGTACTTCCAGTGAAACAATTCTTTAAAGTAGACCTTGAAGATATGATTGTGATTCATGATGATATTGACCTTCCTTTTGGTGCAGTACGTTTTAAAAGAGGTGGTGGACATGGTGGACATAATGGTTTAAAATCCCTTGATGCATGTCTTACAAAAGAATATATACGTGTGAGAGTGGGGGTAGGGAAACCTGAACATAAATCACAAGTGGCAGATTATGTTTTACATAGTTTTAATGATATTGAATCTGCTAAACTAGATAAGCTGATAGCACATGTTGTAACAGCATGTGAACTCCTCACCAAAGAAACATTGAATGTTGTTAAATCAAAATATAGTTTAAAATCTATCGAAAGTTTGGATACATGAATTTCTTTAGCCCTTCGTTACACTTTAGATATTTGGCGAAACATTACATCAAAAACCTGGTATCGATTTTATTTGGGCTCTCATTTGCTTTCGCAGCGATAGACTACTTCCAATATTCTCAAGGACTACACTCTTTCTCCCATAAAATACTCTATATCTTTTATATGTGGCAGGAGGCATTGGGGTTACTGTATCCTTTGGCTATTGTATTTGCGCTCATTATGACAAAACTTTCATTTGTAAAAAACAATACTATGGGTGCTTTTCATGCTTTTGGATATGATAAAAAAAGACTATTCCTCCCTCTTTTGATAGTCTCTTTGTGTGTCTATGGCATTTTTATGTTGTTGCACACAACGGAGTTTTCTTATGCCAAAGACAAGGCTAATTTGCTTTTGAAAAATGAATTAGGTGCCTATGACGTCAATGATTTGTTTTTTAAGTACAATGATACATTTGTATATATTAAAAAATTAGATCCTGTAGAAAAGAAAATAAAAGATATTACTATTTTTAAAGTAGAAGGATATCAGGTACGTTATACCATTCACGCACCCAGTGCCAAATTTACGGGAAATGAGTGGAATGCAAAGAATGCTACCATAAAAACACATGTGTATAAACAAGGTGAACTCGAAAGATATACTTCTGAATATAAAGAGAGTATTCAAACATTAGAGGGGTATAAGCCAAAAATTATTGAGTCCTTATATGAGGGGAAAACACTCAATATCATGGATGCATACAGTACATGGCAACTACTGAATAAACAGCATCTTAATTCTGACAAAATCCGAGCTTCCTTTTATGATAAAGTCATTGTACCTCTCTTCTCTATAGCCTTGATGCTCATACTCTTTTTTAAGCTACCTTTCCATGCAAGAATGATGAACACAGGTGGTGTGATTGCCCTTTCTTTAGGTGCAACATTTGTCATCTGGGGTATCTTATTTGGACTTAATCAAATAGGTTCAAACGGGGTACTTAGCCCTGAAATGACAGCCATTTTCCCGATACTTCTTTTATGGCTTTATGCTTTTTATGTTTATATGAATGATGAAAAACGTATCGGCTAAATACCCCATATACACGCATCTAGCACCTTTTAATCAACATTTAGATAAAATCACCCTAAAATAGAGACACATAATTAGGACAGATAAATGAATATTGATATGAAAGCTTTGGCAGAAAAATATGGTACGCCATTGTACGTGTATGATTTTGATTATATTGAAAACAGATATACCACACTTAAAGATGCCTTTGCAGGGAAAAAGTCAATCATCAACTATGCAGTAAAAGCAAATTCAAATCTTTCGGTTATTGCACACTTGGCTAAACTAGGAGCTGGTGCAGACTGTGTGAGCATTGGTGAAGTAAACCGTGCGCTTACAGCAGGTGTAGATAAATATAAAATTATCTTCTCTGGAGTAGGAAAACGTGATGATGAGATACGTGAAGCCTTACAAAAAGATATTCTTATGCTTAACCTTGAGAGTGAAGCCGAGATGAAACGTGTAGAACTAGTGGCACGTGAACTTGGTAAAGAGGCTCGCATCTCTATCCGTGTCAATCCAAACATTGATCCACAGACACACCCATATATCTCTACAGGACTGCATGAAAACAAGTTTGGTGTAGAGATAGATATGGCAAAACGTATGTATATCTATGCAAATAAATCAGAATTCCTCAACCCTGTAGGAATTCATTTTCATATAGGCTCTCAGCTCACAAAATTGTCACCTATTCAAGAGGCAGCAAGTATTGTAGCTGACTTGGTACGTTCACTTAAAGCGATTAAAATTGATATTAAATTTTTTGATGTAGGTGGAGGGATTGGTGTCGTGTATGATGATGAAGTGACTATTTCAGCAAGTGATTATACACAAGCCATTTTCCAGGCAACCAAAGGTTTGGATGTAACACTGCTTTGTGAACCTGGTCGCTACATGGTAGCCAATGCCGGTGCATTTTTTACAAAAGTACTGTATGAAAAAAACAATGACGGAAAACGTTTTGTTATCGTTGATGGTGCGATGAATGACCTCATCCGTCCAAGTCTTTACAATGCTTATCACAAAATAGAAACAGTGGGAGTAGAAGGTGAAAAAACAGTTGCAGATGTGGTGGGACCTGTGTGTGAGAGTGGAGACTTCTTTGGTAAAGATGTT
>DRQB01000039.1 GCA_011330645.1 Campylobacterota bacterium
ACAAATGGTGTGATTTTTTATAAAAAAGCGTAAAAAATCATTGACTTTAAAGCTCTTTTTACCTATAATCCCATTCACAAATTTAAATGTTCCGGCATAGCTCAGCGGTAGAGTAGATGACTGTTAATCATTTGGTCCGAGGTTCGAATCCTCGTGCCGGAGCCACATTGTATTTGTAACCTTTCTTTTTTAATTGTTCCGGCATAGCTCAGCGGTAGAGTAGATGACTGTTAATCATTTGGTCCGAGGTTCGAATCCTCGTGCCGGAGCCACAATTCAATATATTTTCAACTAACATTTTATTAACACATATTATTTTATAATTGTCAATCCTATTTTCTACAACATAGATGTATAATTTGACATTTTTTTGACATTTTTTTTGTATAATAGATTGAAAATAAATAAAGCTAAACCTACCGTGAGGTAGGGACAGAAAGTCATGGGTCTTACTAAGATTGCCAGATTGCTAAGATACTTCTCTCTTTCTGTTTCCATTAGATATAAATTTATTTACATTAAAAAATATGGTATACTAAGACCAACAGGAACAAGGGGTATCTAAACAGTATGAAAATATGTCTAAAAATATTTGTTTTTTTTGTAATGTTATGTACACTCTCTTTTTCAAAAGGTGTCTCTGCCGGTACTCCCATAGTCAATGTGGCTCAACTCAAATATAAAATAAATGGTTCAGACTTTAATTCAACCAGTAATACATTGGTTGACCTGGTAGACCAAATCGTTGATTTTGACATTCTCTGTCAAGACACGTCCAATGTGATTGTAGAGAATGGACAAACTGCAGTGGCACTTACCTTTCAGTTAAGCAATGTAGGAAATGGTACAGATAAATTTACTTTACTTCCTGAGACCAATGCAACATCAGATTTCTCTGTGAGTAATCCTCGTCTTTATATTGATAGCAACGGAAATGGTGTATTTGATATCTCTGTAGATCAGCAAGTTAATGATGTGAATCTCAGTGAAGATGTTAAAGCGACTTTGTTTTTCGTTAGTGATATGCCAACGGCAACATTTCCTTCTGGTAGTCTCTCTGCCAATGGTATGCGTATAACATCAGATCTTGCAAGTGGATTAAATTATGGTGAATCAAAAAATATAGGTTCCTATTTTGTAGTCAATGGTATCGTGTCAGGTTCAGATAAAGCACTCTGTCAGTATGAGATGCGTTCTTTGGAATTGGTATTGGCTAAAAGTGCAACACTCTCAAGTGACAAACTCTTTACAGGTACTATTATCCATTATAAAATCAAAGTAAGTGCACTGGGAGTAGGGACAATCAATAATGTTGTTGTGCACGATACAATCCCTATAGGAACAAGTTATGTTCCCAACTCACTGCAACTTGATGGAACAAATTTAAGTGATAGTACACACCTCACTGGTACAACAATTTCGGTACCTATAGGAGATATCGTTCAAAGCAACAGTGTCCAACCTACGCATTTTGTTACATTTGATGTCAAAGTGGATTAATCCTTAGACAAACTCAGTAACCATTGGGGTATTGAGTTTGTCTAAGACAAAAATTATAGAGTAAAGGAAAAATATGAAAAAATTATTAATATCTTTGAGTTTAGCAATGTCTGTTATGGCTATAGCTGCGCAAGCGGAAGTGACCATCACTTCACAGTCCTATCAAAAAGTGATAAAGAAAAAGAAAGCGAAATGGGTGAAGGCAACAAAAGTTGTACCAGGATCTGTCATACTTTATATGAATACATTGAAAAATAAAGGTACACAAGTAGCTCAAAAACTTACTGTAGTGAATGCCATTCCTGAACATATGCAGTATGTTAAAGGCACAGCAAAATGTAAGACTGCCTGCAAGGTGACGTATTCTGTAGATGGTGGTAAAACATTTAATAAACCTAAAAAACTTTTTGTTGGGAAAGGTAAAAAAAGACATCAAGCAAAAGCAAGTGAGTACACAACGATTATGTGGGTAGTCAATACGCTTAAAGGTGGTAAGAAAACATCTGTGCAATACAAGGCTAGATTGAAATAAAAGTAGAGTAGAGGACTCTTGAGGCAAGCATTTGATGGAATGTTTACTTCAAGGGTTAAGCTCTGAGGTAGAGGTGCTAATCTTCCCTTCGACAAGTTGAGTACTACGGGAGTCAGACCCGCAAACGATTCATGGCTTTGCCACAAATCATTTGAGGTCAGGCCCCTTAAGTACTCAGCTTGTCGAAGACAGACATGGCAAGGAAAAATCATGAAACAAAGGAGTTTATCATGAAAAAGATATTGGTAATAGCATCAACGATGTTATTTGGATTTATAGGGGCACATGCAGCAGGTACTGCAGCAGGTACTTCAGTAACAAACAGCGCAACACTTAATTATACTGTAGGTACAGTAGCTCAAACAGCGATTGTATCAAATACAGATACATTTGTTGTCGATAATAAAATTGACTTAACAGTAGTGCATCAAGATGCAGCGATTGTAGAAGTTACACCTGGTGCAACAGCACAAGTATTAACCTATACTGTAACAAACACAGGTAATAAAGTACAAGATTATTCTTTAACACAAACAGCGAATGATGGTAACCCATTTGGTGCAACGGATAACTTTGATGCAACAGGGGTAAGTATTTTCGTAGATTCAAATGGAAATGGTGTGTATGACGCAGGTACAGATACAGCAACATTTATTGATGAATTAGCACCTGATGCAGCTGTAAAAGTATTTATCGTTGCAGATATACCAAGTGGACAAGCTGATGGTGATGTGGCAGAATACACTTTGACAGCACAAGTGGCTCAAGGTGGTACTGCATCTACACAAGGTGCAGATATATTGACTGATGATTCAGGAACAGCAGATACAGCAGCGGGTGAAGAAATAGTCTTTGCTGATGGTGATGGTGCAGGTGCAACTGAAGGTGCAAATGATGGTAAACATGCAGATAATAATGCTTTCAAAGTGGTTACGGCAACACTTACGTCAGTAAAAAGTTCTTGTGTTGTAAGTGATCCTGTGAATGCAGGAACCAATCCTAAACGTATTCCTGGTGCAGTCGTGCGTTACAGTATTGAAGTGGCCAATAGTGGTACAGCAGATGCAACATCAGTGAGTATTTCAGATACACTTGCCGCAGAGTTTGGTACTTCAGCAGCAGGATTAGAAGTAAGAACAGCTGCATGTGCTGGTATTGATGCTGGTACAAATGCATGTGCTGCTAAAACAGGAACAGTTGAACCTGTTGGTGGAACTACTGGTGCAGGTACAAGCAGTGTAACGCTAGACTATGCAACAGTAGCAGCCGGTACCACAGAATGTGGTTACATTGATGTAACTATCCAATAGTGAAATAATGTATGCAAAATAGTTACTCAAAATTCTCACTTCTTCTGTCGACTTTCAAAGTCAGTACAGGAGAAGTGTGCCAATTTTTGGGTACATTTGCCTCAAATATTGATAGCAAAAAGATTGCTATGAGTATTCGAGGTATTTTTACCGTGGTACTTTTTTCCTCTTTCACCTCTGCAAGCAATATCGGTGATGTCATTTCAAATACGGCAAGTGCTACATTCACCCTAAATGGTATTGATAAAAATATTATTTCCAATGAGGTAAATCGTACGGTTGAAGGTACGGATGCCACTATAGAGTTTTTACGTGCAGATACAGCAGGGGAGCAAACCCATATTTTGGGGCAAAGTGCTTACCTTGGTACGGATGGACTTTTTCATGCCCTTTCTCAACCAACACTACCAGATGGCACAGTACTTTCAACGGTGTCCGCTATCGGTATGACCGATACTGGTATTTATAATATAGATGATTTATCATTGATTAAAGTGACGGATGCAGATCAAAATAGAGATAATGCTGTGCGTGATGTGATTGTGGTAACGGTGACATCTCCTTCAGGAGATAAAGAAACACTTAGATTAGTAGAAACCACAGTAAACAGTGGTATATTTACGGGATACATTGTATTAACAAGTGCAACAAGTACACGAGGTGATGGTCGATTACATGTAGAAGCTGCAGAACATGTAGGGGCAGACTATGATGACCAAGGTGTGAGTACAAGAACAGATAGTGCTATTATTACACAACAAAATAACTTGAATATTTGGATAGAAAAACAGGTCAACAAAAAGTTAGCTTCTATTGGGGAAGTGGTACTTTATACTTTAACTGTACATAATGATGAAAATTTTATTGTACCAAATATGCAAGTGGATGATTATATGCCTCTTGGACTCAAGTTTAAAGAAGGTACAGCTAAGATTGGTAACAATAAGGTTGTACCAACATTTTCTGCAGACGGGAAACACCTGTATTTTAACATACCAAGTTTACCTGCTAAGGGACAAGTGAATATTACTTTTATTGCCCAAATTGGTGCAGGTGTCTTTAACCATAAGATTATAAATCAGGCAGTAGTCCATGAAGGAAGCTGTCAGTTGAATACTGCAAAAGTACTGAAAGTAAGTCAAAAATCCCATACCTTCAATGCAAAAACCGTGTTGGAAAATAATACGTGTACATTTACATCAAATATAGCAGAAGCTTCTACTCAGATTAACGAGGAGTTGATGAGAAGCAAAGGGATTATCATCGGGCAAATCTATGAATGTCCTTATGAAAACAATAGAAAAGGACATGGTGTTGCCAACGTAAGACTTTATATGGAAAATGGTACCTATGTAACAACAGATAAAAATGGTAAATACCATATTGAAGGAGTGAACCCAGGTACACATGTCATGCAAGTGGATGTAGATATGCTTCCAGATGGCTATGAGATGGGAAACAATGTAAAAAATGCGCGTCATGCAGGACGTGATTTTTCACAATTTGTCAATATGGGTAGAGGGGCATTAAAAAGAGTAGACTTTTGTTTGAACCGTACCAGTAGGGTAAAAGACAATAATAATGCAGTCAAAGCACCAAGTAAAGTAGCGGATGTTTATGACTATAAAATACCTACATCTGTAGGAAAAATGCCTAAATACAATGCTTCACATATACGTAATTTACAAGGACAAACAGCCATACTTTGGCCTCCTGAAAAGTATGTACCAAGTATTCCTAGTACACGTATTGCTATTGTCCATGATAAGGCTACCAAAGCCCAAGTATGGCTCAATGGTTTTAAAGTGAGCATGCTTAATTTTGAAGGCAGAAAAACAGATGGCAACAATACGACAGTTATCGATACCTATAAAGGGGTAGATTTATTGGCTCAAACCAATACAATTATGGTAAAAATCCTCAATAAACAAAAGCAGGTTATCCAAACACTTTCACGTACTTTACATGTCTCAAATGCACCTGTTAAAATAGAGTATATAAAGAAAAATTCATTTGCCGTGGCTGATGGAAAACATTCACCTGTTATCGCGGTGAAATTTATTGATTCGGATGGTTATCCTCTTCGTGCAGGGATTACAGGGACTTTTAGTATTGATGCGCCATATCAGTCACAAGTTGCCATTGACCAATTGCAAGAAAATCCATTGGGTGGTGCGAGTGTTGGAGAAAATCGATATACAATTGATTCTGATGGGATTGCCTATATTAAGTTGCAACCTACCACACAATCTGGTACAGCATCCCTTCATTTTAAAATACAAAACAGAGACGAAGTCATTCGTGCGTGGTTAAAACCGCAACTTCGTAAATGGATTATGGTTGGATTTGCTGAAGGGACAGTGGGGTACAACACACTCAAAGGACATCAAGAATCTTTGGATGCTGTGGGAGCTAAAGATAAAGTAGTTCGTGAAGGAAGGGTTTCATTTTTTGCTAAGGGGCGCGTAAAAGGTGAATGGTTACTTACGATGGCGTATGATTCGGGTAAAGATACTAAAAATACAAAACTTTTTGATGAGATAGACCCAAATACCTACTATACACTTTATAATGATGGTTCTGTACAAAATTACGAAGCAGCATCACGAAAAAAACTTTTCCTCAAAATAGAAAAAGAACGTTTTTCTGCCCTTTTAGGTGACTTTAGTACCAATATGACAGTCACTGAACTTGCCCAATATTCACGCCGTCTTACCGGAGTTAAAACAGAATATCATGGTGACAATGTGGAAGGTGTTGCTTTTGCTTCGCAAACGGATGAACTTTTTGTTAAAGATGAAATACGTGGAGATGGTACATCAGGCTTTTATCATTTAAAAAATCCATCTATTGTACCGAATTCAGAATCTATCAGTATTCAGGTAAGAGATAGATATAGAAATCAAGATATTATAGAAAAGAAAGTACTACAGCGTTTTAGAGATTATGAAATAGATTATGCAAGAGGAACGCTTTATTTTAAAGAACCCATTTATAGTAATGACAAAAACTTCAATCCACGTTTTATCGTGGTGGATTACGAAGTAAATGGGGATGGAAGTCAACATTATACCTACGGTGGGCGTGCAGCCTTTAAAACACTCAAAGGTGCATTAGAACTTGGTAGTTCTTATATCTCTGAAGATAATGTCAAAAAGAAATCTGAACTTTATGGTGTCGATACAACGATCAAAGTAGGTACCAATACCATTATAAAAGCTGAATATGCCAAAACTAAAACAACACAAGATGGCAACACCAGTTATGGTGATGCAAAACTTGCAGAGATAGAGCATGTTTCCAATGGTCTGTATGCACGTTTGTACTATCGTGAACAGGAAAATAGTTTTGGTTTAGGTCAGATAAGTGGAAACCTAGGTGGGACTAGAAAAATAGGTATAGATACGTCTAAAACATTTGCCAATCGTCTTAGTTTAAAAGCAACAGCGTTTAGAGACAGTGACTTGTTAACCAACAAAGACCAAGATGTCTTTGAGTTTAGAGCACAGATGGACAGAACATTATGGCAAGTTTATACTGGGTACCGATATGCAAAGAATACAGATACTGATGCGGTACACCAAATGTTATTTGGTATCTCTTATGCATTTTTTAATCAAAGATTGAAACTCTCAGCAACACATGACCAATCATTTGGAAAAAATGAAGATGAAATTTATCCAACCAAAAGTACAGTAGGTTTAGATTATGCATTGACTTCACAGCTTAATCTATTTGCCAATTATGAATGGGCAAGAGGAACACAGACACGCGAACTTGGTCGTGTAGGAATGCGCTATAGACCTTGGAGTGGTATGACGTTTGAAAATACCACTATCAGTGAATTTGAAAATGATACTACACGTGTATATAACACACTGGGTATGTTACAAAGCTATCAGTTCAATAAAAACTGGAGTATCAATGTTGGGTATGAACGTGGAGAAGTCCTTGATGGCAATACAACAGCAGATAAGGTAGATTTTAATGCCTATAGATTAGGTGTAAATTATCATACAGGAACTTGGACGGCAACACTTAATGGTGAATATCGAGATGCTGGGATAGAAACAAAATATAATGTAACAGCAGGGATTTATACACAGGCAAATGACGCTTTAGCCTTTGCACTGAGTGCAGGATATAGTAAATTTAAAGATGCACTCAGTAGAGAAGAAAATGCAAATATACGTATGTCTGTGGCTTATAGACCTGAACAGACAGATATTATCGTACTGGATAAACTTGACCTTGTACACAACAAACGTAATGCACTTCAGGAAGATATGTATACCCAGAAAATCATTAATAACCTTGCAGTAAATTATAGTCCTAACAACAAAACTGAGATTTCTTTACAACATGGTATCAAATATGTCAGAGATACAATCAATGACTTTGAACATAAAGGGATTACCCAACTGTTTGGTATTGATGGGCGTTATGATATTACTAAAAAATGGGAAATAGGTGCACAGGGTTCTTTACTGTATGCACACAGTGCCAATAGTTGGGATTATGGTTTTGGACTTTATACAGGCTATAATCTTTTTGATAATATGTTATTGACTGCAGGTTATAACTGGCAAGGGTTTGAAGACACAGATTTTTCTTTACAAACATACCGTATAGAAGGTCCATACTTACAGTTTAAAATGAAGTTAGATCAGGAAAATCTTACACGTTTAGTGAGGGGCTTATCATGGTAAAACACATAGTACTCATATGTATGCTTACGTTAGGAATATATGGGAATGCAACAGATCCCTGGTGGGACACAACATGGCATTATCGTGCTGAACTTAATATAAATTCAGCAGTGGTTAATCAGACAGGAAAAATAGATATTGATTTTGCTGCATTGGGATTACCTTCTGCCCTGGATGAAAATTCGATTCGTATTGTGAAATCTGATGGGACAACAGTACTTACTACACAAGAGTTTACGGATAACCTTTATGCAGATGCGACAGATGCACTTAATAATGATAGAGGGGAAGTAAAATTTATTATTGAAGATGCTGGAACAGTCAAATATTATGTCTATTACGATACAACTGCCAATGGTACAAAAACAGCCTTGCCAAACTCACGAACAATTAACGGAAACTTCGAACATTCTACAGGAAGTACTCCTACTAGCTGGACTACCGGACAGGCCAATATAGGTACTAATCAACCTAACAATGAAGTGCATCCTACAGGTGGGGAAGGTACAACTGTATCTGTTACCGATACAGGAGGAACAGGTCAAACACGTAATGCAAATAATGTGTCTCATACAGGGAGCGCTTTTCATATCCATGGATATAGAGATAGACAAGAATCGGGTGGAAATGCAGAACAAACATGGATAGAAAAAACCTTTACTGTCCCTAGTTCAAATGCTGGAAATATGACCTATTGGCTTCGTGTTCAAGGTTGGGATTCTGCACAATATGACAATATTAGAGTTATTATTAATGGCACAACAATTGATCAAAATAATCTTAATATTTCAAATTCAGCTATCACTGTTAATACGACACGATATGGAGAGTCTTCAGGGTACACGACGTATGCAGATTCTGGATGGACACAAGCTTCATTAAGTTTATCATCTTATCTAGGACAGACTATTACGGTACGAATTATGCATCAAACAGCAACAGATAATGGTTGGAAGTTTTGGCAACTTATTGATGACATGGAATGGAGTCTTAAATCACTTACAACAGGGGCACAGGAAACTTTACCTAATATGTCTGTGGCAAAGTCTTCTTGTGTCATTGCTGATCCTGTCAATGGTACAAGCAATCCTAAGCGTATTCCAGGCGCAACGATACGTTATGCTTTTCAAGTATCAAATACCGGTTTTGTTGATGCCTCAAATGTCATAGTTGATGATACATTAAATGCGAGTTTTAATACTGCCAGCATTGCTAATTTGCAGATACAGTCGGGTGTATGTAACTGTGCAGGGGTTACTTCTGCTAGTGCAAACCCTGCACCAGGAACAGGAAATGGAGTACATCCCATCAAATTAAACTTTGGTACGGTAGCGGGGGGAAGTGTGGGATCACCTACACGTGAATGTGGTTACTTTGAAGTGGATATTCAGTAAACTATACCTATGTTAAAATACATCTATATCTTTTTATTTTCTACTGGTTTATATGCAGATATAATTACTCCAAATCTTGAGTATCTAAGAGTCTCAGGTGTAGGCTATAGTTGGCAAAGTGTTAATTTGGGCAATAGTTATAGTGATCCGATTATTGTGTGTACCAATGTACTCCCCAATAAAACAAATAATGAAGCAGTCGTACGTATTCGTAACATCACATCAGGTAGTTTTCAAGTAAAAATTCAACGTCCAAATGATAGCAATCCCGGGTATAGTACAGATGTCTATTGTATTGTTTCCGATGAAGGAAGTTATACGATACCTTTTAAATATGAAGCACATAAAGTACTTTCAAATAATACCAATGGAAATACCAGTCCAAATAACTGGAGTGCAGCTAGAGCAGAAGAAGTTACAGGAAGTGTAACACAGTCCTATACCAAACCGGCAGTGCTTGGGCAAGTGATGAGTTTTAATGATAATAGATTTTCTGTTTTTTGGTCTTTTAACTGTCAAAATAGAAGTAGAAGACCGTTTCAGAGTAATAGTAGGATATGTGTGGGAAAACAAGTAGGGCAGGTAGGACAAACGCGAAATAATGAAACGCTAGGGTATATGGTGGCAGAAGCAGGTATCTATGAGTTAGAGGACTTCTCGATGGCTGTCAATTATGGTTCAGACAGCATAAGGGGTATAGGAAACAATCCTCCTTACAGCTATACTTTAGATAAGAGTTATACGCATGGTGTGGTACATCAGGAAGCAGAAGATGGTGGACAAGGAGGATGGGCAGTGCTTTATGGTGCTACTCCTTTTGGAACATCCTTAGATATGGGAATTGATGAAGAAACAGTTCAGGGTGATACAACCAGAACACACACAACAGAAGAAGTAGCCTATTGGGTGATGTTAAGCGATCCAGTGACTCCTGCGAAAATGAATATCAATGAAGTCCTTTACAGACAAACATCAGGTAATGTCGATGAGTTTGTGGAATTTTATGTGACACAAGGTGGAAATTTAAAGAATTATCTATTTTCTGATCAGGATGGTACGGGTGATCAGTATCGTTTTCCTAAACATAGTGTAAATACTGGTGATTATGTTATTTTACATATAGGGAGTGGTACAGACAGTGTTACGGGTAATGTACATCATTTTTATCTCGGTAGAGGTTCAAATATATTGAACAACAATGGAGATGATATTGTGTTGTATAAACCAGTCAATACAGATGTTACAGTCGTTGATGGTAATTCTCTCAGTGTTGTTCCTATAGATTATATGACGTATGGAAGTGGAGGAGATGGCATACCCACAAGCCAGTTGGGTATCACTCTAAGTTGGACGGGAAGTGAGAATAGTCGATTAAGTGGGGCAGCCACAGGTGAGTCTATCGCCTTAACACCCAATGCAAATGACAGTGATACTTCTCTGTGTTGGGAACTTTCTGCTACCACAGTGGCAAGTAAAAAAGCAACAAATTGTACAAATTATATTCCTACAAGAGATACCAATACCAATGCGGGACAGACAAACTCTATTACACTGAGCAATACAGCTACACCCAATATGAATATCATTAAAAGCTCTATTGTTACTGCTGATGGTATCAATGCCAGTAATCCAAAACGTATTCCTGGTGCCACGATACGCTACTGTTTTACTGTAGACAATACAGGAGGGGGAAATGCAGATAATGTCAAGGTTACTGATTCCCTTACTGGCAATGGTAAAGATAACCTCACTTATGTCAAATCTGGGAAAGTCATTCAAGATATTGCAACAGCTTGTGATTGTGCAACACTCTCTGACAGTTCAGGAAGTATCAGTGGTACAGATGTAACGATAAATATAGGCACACTCACGGGTACAACCGCAACAACTACTTCAAGGTCTTGCGCTTATATTGAGATGACGATACAATAAGTGCACAATTCTTTCACAGAAAAAAGTTACACTTCAAAAGCATGAGGAGAATATATGAAATATAAAATAGTAGGTATCCTCTTTGGGGTATTGGTTATCACTATGCCTATTTTTGCATATCAGGAAATCGTTGTGGATCTTTCTATCCAAAAAGCCTATGCACTTGAAGATGGTTATATCGTTTTTGAAGGGCGTATCTCTTCTGGTAAAAAGGGTAGGGAAACTCCCAATGGTACGTATACTATTATGCAAAAAAAACGTATGCACCGTTCAAATCTTTGGCCTAAACCCAATGGAGGAGCTAAAATGCCTTATATGATGCGATTGACAAACTCAGGGATTGCAATGCATTTGGGCTATGTGCCAAACAGACCAGCCTCTCATGGATGTATTCGTATGAAAAATGGTTTTGCACAAAAGATGTATCGTTGGGCAAAAGTAGGTACAAAAGTAGTCGTTGAAGGAAGAGGGGAAGATTATATGGATGCTTTAAAGTTTGCCAAAGAATATTATGGCGATGAATATGCAGTGATTGATTATCATGATTAATACTTTGTTAATAGTTATATCATAGACTATAGGTACATATATTTAAGGAAATAGAATGAAAAAAATAATTATAACTTCAGTGCTCGCAGTATCTGTAGCATCTTCAGCGCTTTATGCAGACATGAT
>DRQB01000040.1 GCA_011330645.1 Campylobacterota bacterium
ATATGCTCGCGTATGCAAGTATGTTTAAACGTGACTATGAGCGTTTTATGAGCTCTTATGAGCGTAATAACTACTCTCCTATAGGGTGTGCCGCATTGGCTGGTACGCCACACCCTATAAACCGTCAGATGACTTCTGACAAGTTAGGGTTTAATGCGCCGACACTTAACTGTCTTGACACGGTGAGTGACCGTGACTTTGCTTTGGAGATACTCTTTAACATAAGCACGATGATGATGCATATGAGCCGTTTGAGTGAAGAGCTTATCTTGTGGTCTGCTGCTGAGTTTAAGTGGGTGACACTGAGTGACAGACATGCCACAGGTAGCTCCATCATGCCACAAAAGAAAAACCCTGACATCCCAGAACTTCTACGTGGTAAGACAGGACGAGTAAATGGTAACCTAGTGGCACTGCTTACTGTGATGAAAGGCTTGCCACTTGCCTACAACAAAGACATGCAAGAGGACAAAGAGGGTGTCTTTGACTCTGTACGTACAGCGACACTTAGCCTACAAGTACTAGAAGAGATGATAGCAGATATGACAGTAAACAAAGATGCGATGGAACGTGCCTGTATGGTAGGACACCTGAGTGCGACAGATTTGGCTGACTACCTCGTAAAAGAGCAAGGCTTACCTTTCCGTGACGCCTACCACATCACAGGAAATGTAGTAAACCTGGCAGAAGAGAAAGGCTTAGACATCTCTGAGCTTAGCTTGGCAGACTTACAGAGCATCGATGCACGCATCGGTGAGGGTGTGGTAGCACTGCTAGACAACCGAGCTTCAATGAATGCCCGTCAGTCTGAGGGTGGTACAGCTACGGTTAGGACTTTGGAGCAGGTGGAGAGTTTGAAGGGTTGGCTGGATAAAGAAAATAAAAAATAAAATTATGTTTAATTAAAAAAAGGAAGTTAAATGTTGGAAGTAATAAGCAACTTTATGCCTATTTTAAATGGAGTTGTAATTGCAGTTATTGGTATTTTATATCTTGCTGTTGTAAAAAATCTTAATGCAAGTTTGAAAGCTAAAAATGAACAATTGTCTTTTTGGAAGGATAAAGCTAAAGATTTAGAAAAAAAGACTCCTGAATATATTGAAGAAGTTTTAGCTAAAAGAATTAAACATAGAGAAGAAGAAATAAAAAGATTAGATACAGATAATTTTGAAAATCTAAAACTTCTTAGAGGCAAAACAAAAGCATTGGAATCACTTAAACAACAGCTTCAAACTACAACTACACTTAATAGAGCTTTAAAATATTATGATTTTGATGCAAAGGAAGAAATAATAATTCCAGACTCAGAACTTGAAATTGAAGTTTTAGGTGAAATAGCAGTGGATTCAGCTTCTATATTAATTACGGATCCTTTATATATAAGAGATGAATGGCAAAATGATATAGAGTTTGAAGATATACGTTTATATAAACATGTTAAAAATGGAAAAGTCTATCAATATGGAATTGATTTTAAGAATTATAGTGAAATCTTAGAAGGATTCGAAAAAGATGTAAATGAGTTAATTTCTGATAAAACATTAATTCATATAGAGATAGAGAGGGAGTATAGTTATTCGTTAGCTGGTGCTGCATATGCATCAATCTCAAAAGATGGTTATGGAGAATTAGAATTTAAAAAAGGACATAAGGGTGCTGGAATTTGTGTAAGTACCGTGTATGGTGATGGTTATTATAATGTATATGGTGAAAAATATAAAGGAAAACTTGTACGAATATTTATTGATTTACAATAATTAATTTTAATTTGTTCCATTCTCCATGAATGAAAATGTATATGATGGTTTGGATTTTTTTGTTTGTGTGAATTCATGTTGGGGAGGGGACACCCCGACCTACGGTTACCAATTGGTGTAGGGGTTTTCCACAAGATTCGAATTAAAATATCTGATGTCATAGGTAACTTCTTTAGTTACCCAGCTTGGCAAAGTGAAGGCTTCTTCTTCACTCTCTAACTCTACTTCTGCCACAACCAAACCTTTGTTACTCCCCTCAAAAATATCAACCTCCCATGTATGCCCCCCATGTTCTACCAAATAACGCGTCTTTTCTATCAACGAGCTTTGGCAGAGAGCGTCTAGCATGTCATTGGCATCTTGCAGTGGGATGGGGTACTCAAACTCCAATCGTGAAGCACCCTCACTCTTACCTTTGATGGTAAGAAAAGAATCTTGATTACGTATGCGTACTCTGACTGTGGTGTGGTCTACTGTTTGTATGTAGCCTTGTTTGATGGTGTAGCCGTTGCTAAGATGTGGTAGCTTGTCTGTGTCTATGAGAAATTTACGTTCGATTTCGATGCCCATGGGGTTGCCTTGTTGTATTAAATGGTTTATTATAGCGTTTGGAAGATTGAGTAGTGATAGAAAAATTTGATATACTTGAAAATATAAATGTCTTAGCGTCAAAGAAAGTGAAAGCAATTTATATAGAGGAGTAAGTATGCATTATCTGATAGCAGTGGATTTGACAGAACCGACACAAAAAATCGTGGATACACTTGTAAAATGTGTAAATAAAGAGAAAGATAAAGTTTGGTTACTTCATGTGGTAGCACCTGAACCTGACTTTGTAGGGTATGATGTTGATACGCCACCCATACGAAAAGCCATAGCGAAACATTATCATGAGGATATGTGTAGTTTAGAATCTTATGAAGCACACATAAAAGAGCAGGGGATTGATTGTCAGTCACGGATTCTGCAAGGAGTTACATGTGATACGATTTTAGAAAAGGCAAAAGAATGGGAAATAGATGTACTAATAGTCGGCTCTCATGGGAAAGGTCTTTTAAAAGAAGTGTTGCTTGGCAGTGTGAGTGAAGAGATGGTGCGACGTGCTACGCTACCTGTTTTGATTGTTCCTGTGCATGAAGGAGAATAGACAAGTATTTCAATACGAATCTATTATCAAATAGTTAAAACTTCCTCCAAACTCCTATACCCACTTACGCATACCATATGCCCGTCTTCGTCTATCTTGACAGTGGAGGGGAAGGCGTTGGCTCCCATGGAGCGTGCTTTAGAGAAGTCGTGTTGCATGAGGAGTTCGGCGCGGTCGCTTTGGTAGAAGGTTTGGAAGGCTTGTGTGTCTCCTTGGACGTAGTGGGTGAGGGTGTCTAGGGAGGTGATGTCTTTACCCTCTGTGTAAAAAGCCTTTTGTATGTCACCCAAGTAGGCAAAGGCTGCATCGTCTCCTTGGAGTTCGCGTATGGTGATGACAGCTTTACACGCTGGGTAAGTGTTGTAGTCGAAGTGTGTACGGTTAAGTAAAGAGGGGTTGAAGGGTTGCTTGGTGGCTTGGGCGACACTCTCCCATGCAGACTTGAGATAGGCTTTGCTTTGTGCGTTCCACTCCATCTGCCCTGTACTACGTAAACCACCCATG
>DRQB01000041.1 GCA_011330645.1 Campylobacterota bacterium
AAAGAGGCTAATTGCTTTTGAATATCATCTACAAAACTAAGAATTTCTTTTTTGTCTTTTAAATTTGAAATAGAAATCACAAAATTATTATAATATGTATGATAAACTGAAATATCTAATCTTGTTGCCATACTTTCTAAATATTGTGCAAACTTAATGAGTATGACATTAATTTGGTCATAACCAATAATAGAGCGTAATGTAGAAAAATCATCAATATCAATCACAACAAGTGCGAGTTTTTGTTTATTGAGATGGACCTTAGAATATAATGCATTTAAATCATGTAACAATTGAACTTGATTTGGCAATGATGTTAATTGATGCCTATAAGCCAACGTTTTTTCTTTTTTCTTCTGACGTAAATCATGTATGGAGATAATATTACACCACATATCATGTTTACTTCCTAATAAACTACTATCGATATAGAGATTAATAGGAATGCTTTCGCTGCCATCTAATTCATCTAAGGACAAGTTGGTTTGAAGATAAGACAACATTTTTTCATCAGCTCTTTTGTAGGCTGAAATGATGAGTTTATCCAGTGTTATCCACTCTTTTTTTATTTTTATTTGAGGCATTTTGGCTAAAGGCTTAAACATGAAATCTTTAGATAAATCTAAGAGTTTTTGCATCGCTTTGTTTGCATATACCACTTCATTATCATCTGAGAGTATCAACATAGCATCTTCTGAAATATCAAATGCTTTTTGAAAGACTTTAACCTTATTATCTACAACTTGAAGAAGTTCTTTTTTTTCTCTGGAGAGTGAGTAAAAGTGTATTCCGATGAAGGTAATAATGATGATTAGCAAGACATAAATACTATCCAATGATATACTTGATAAAAAACCATTGATTGTATTCATTATTCACTCCCCTTGTCATTACTGTAATGATTATAACATACAAGCCTTGAAGCTATGACAAAAAATATTTTAACTCTTTTTTTTACTCAAGCATAATGCTTCCACACGCATAGATTCATCTTCTAAAATAAATGGTTTATCTATTTCTAACATCTCTAAACTCACTTTTTTTCCCATATAGGAAATTTGTGCCCATCCTTCGTGACATTTTAATTTCGGATTACCTAGTTTGAATTTTTCATTCAACAATGCTAAATGTCGTTCTTTATCCTGTATTTTTAATCTCATACGCTCCTGATAAACGCTATTTACTTCTGGAATTTTGGAAGAAATATACTCAATTTTATACTCCAGTATACGTCTAAATTCATTTTTTTGCGCTCCAAATTTATCATCTATTACCACTAATCTTAGAAAAGGAGAGGAACGTAATAACAGTTCTTCTAAGTGATTTAATGCATGTATTTTTTTCTGAAAATTTTGTTCCAAACTATATTTATAACGTTCATTTATTTCATTTAAGGTATAAAGAATTTCTCTACTATCCGGTAATATCATCTCCATCGCTGCACTAGGAGTAGGCGCACGTAAATCTGCGACAAAATCACTTATCATCACATCCACTTCATGCCCAACTGCGGAGACAACAGGTGTATACAAATGAAATATAGCATCTGCAACAATCTCTTCATTAAAAGACCACAAATCCTCTGCACTTCCTCCACCACGTCCTACCACAACTACATCAACATTCAGTGTATCGGCATACCGAAGAGCATGTGCTATCTGACTAGCAGCTTGCTCTCCCTGTACTAACGTGTCTACAATAGTCACTTCAATCATCGCCCAGCGCTTTTCTATGATTTTGAGCATATCATAGAGTGCTGCTGATTCTTTTGCTGTGACTAGTGCGATTTTTTGTATATGTTTGGGTAGTATTTTTTTGTGTTCAGATGAAAAATAGCCTTTTTCTTTTAGCCTTTTTTTAAGCTGTTCATAGGCAAGAGCCAACGCACCCTGCCCATAAGGTTCAATGCGTACCGTTTGAAACTGATACTCCCCTCTAGGCGTATAGACAGAAATAGACCCTTCTACAACAATATGCATCCCTTTTTCTATACGAAACTTCATTCTAGCTACAGACGAACGCCACATCACACATTTAATAGAACTCTTATCATCTTTAATAGAAAAATAGAGATGTCCTGAGGTGTGGTAGGTCACAGAAGCCACTTCACCTTCTACAAGAGTATGCATAAAGGTAGCTTCTAATAGAGATTTTATTTTGGTGTTGAGCGAAGAAACACTCATCATTGTTTCTGACATCTCACCCACTCCTTATATGAAGAAAATTTATTTTTTTTGTGCGACTAAGAGTGTACTTATTCCCATAGAAAAAGATTTTGTATATTTCATCTCAAAACCAGCTTCTTCTAATTCCTTAGCCAACATCTCTGTGGTTAAAAACTCTTCTATAGAATCAGGAAGGTATTTGTATGCTTCGTAGTTTTTAGAGATAAAACCACCCACTCTAGGCAAGACATTTTTCATACCAAAATCTACCACTTTATCGACAATACCTCTACGCTCTTGCTTTGTAAATTCTAATATAACTACTAAACCACCAGGCTTCAATGCACGGTTAAATTCTTGTAATGCCTCTACTCTATCGACTACATTTCGTATACCGTAAGAGATAGAAATCACATCCGAACTCTCATCATCAACAGGTAGCTCTTGTGCTTTACCTTCTATAAACTCCGCAAAGTCTACTTTAGAACGAGCAACTTCTAGCATACCTACAGAAGGGTCTACCCCTACATACTTCTCTATGGTTATGCCATTTTTTTGTGCCTGTTCTTTCCAGTATATCAATAAATCACCCGTACCTGTCGCCACATCAGTCACTTGCCCTAGCTCTTTTTTACCAAGTATCTCAAAAGCCTTGTCACAGCCTTTTTTACGCCACTGTATATCGATACCCATACTTAGTACTCGGTTTGCTTTATCATAAGTTGATGCAATATCATCAAACATTGTGACTATTTTTTCTTGTTTTTCTTGTTTGTCTGTGAGTTTTTCAATGCCCAAAGTTTTTGCTCCATATCATCATATCTACATCTATTTTTTCTTGATGTAAAAACTGTAAATTCATAGTAGTATTATAGGTTAAAGTATTTGTAGTGAGCTTAGGTGTCTGATAAATTAACAGCCAATCTATCTTCTCTTTTAAAGCATTTAACATTCCCTCACCTCCTTCTACCAAAACAAATGAAGGTTTCTCTAAAAAAGAGAGCTCATTTGTAGTAGATACTTCTCTATCTTGTACCATAAAGAGGGGGATTTGTCTATCGAAATTATCTTCTTTTGTATAAATGGTAATATCAGGTGCATGTCCCCCAGTAAAACGACAATCTAAAGTTGGTTTATCCACTCTTACCGTGTTACCACCTATCAAAAGCATATCACACGCTTCTCTGAGCTTATGTACATGCGTCAATGAAGCTTGTGAACTCAAATATCCATCGTTCTCATCACTCGCAATACGTCCATTGGTTGTTTGGGCCAGTTTAAAAAGTACAAACGCACGTTTTTGCCAGATTTGAAAAGGTTCAAGTAGTGCATTACACTCTTGTTCCAACACACCAAATGTAACATTTTCAAGTGTTCTTGCACCCTTGTCATGCCCTTCTATGGGGTCAAAAACGCCTATAACAATACGTTTTAAAGAGAGTTGTTGAAGTAAGGATGCACAAGAAGGAGTTTTACCTTCATGGGAACATGGCTCCAGTGTTACATATATACTGCACTCTGAAAAATAGTTTTGAGGTAATGTTAAAAGAAATTCATGTGCTTTAGAAGCATCTTTGAGATCGAAATCTAATGTTGTTTTTGAAAGTGTCTTATAAGCAGCAAGTAAAGCCAACACTTCTGCATGAGAAGTTCCCGCTTTCTGGTGTGCTTCTATAGCTATGATTTCCCCTTTATGGGTAATCACTGCACCAACTGCCGGATTTGGATACGTTAAGCCTTGGAATTGCCAAGCTTTATCGAGAGCGAGTTGCATATAAAATTCATCGTTCATAGCAACTCCTCTATTGTTCGTTTTTAATTCCAGTCAAAGTATGTTTTACAAGTATTGAGTTCACTATAGCTGTAAGACTCTTCTCCTGCTTTAGTTTCTACGACTATACCATTATTATCTGCAGATTTGAGTGTACCTTTTAGCTTCTCTCCACCACCCAATTTCAACTTCACTTTTTCACCTATGGCATTTTTAAAATGTATAGGTTTAGAAAGCTTGCGTTCAATACCGGGAGAAGAAATCTCTAAACGATACGCTTGACTCATAGGAGGGTGTACATCTAAAAAAGGAGAAAGCTCATGCGAAATGGTCGCACATAAATCTAAGTTAACGCCACCAACTTTGGTAATGAGTACTCTATAAATAGTTTCATCAAATTCTGTCACGATTTCCGTATCGTACAGAGCAGCACCATTAGCTTCAATAATTTTAGCTATTTGTGTTTCAAGATTCATCTGAATTTTCCTCACCTTTATTGCGTGATGCTATTTGCTTAAAAAGATCTTCCATTTTACTTTGATGTTCTGGTTGTTCATCAAATTCAAACACAAAACGAGGTGCTTTAAACCACCCCTCTGTCTGTTTACAGTGATTTTGGATATATCCTGCTACTGTACGTAACTGACGTAATGCTTCACCTTGTTCTTTAGGAGTAAGAAAAGATTTATCTAAATAAACTTTTGCATCACTACGTCCCTTAGAACAAATAACATCTGTGACGGTCAAACCATTTATACGTTCATCAGAGAGTGAACCCAATGCTTCGGGGATAATCTCTTTTAAGATTGATTCCGTGCGGTGACGTTTTATCTCTTCATGTGTCATTAATATTAATCCAATATCACTTGTTCTTCAACATCTTTATAGGTTTCGATTACATCGCCCTCTTTAATGTCATTGAAGTTTTCAAGCATGATACCACACTCATAACCATTTTTCACTTCTTTAGCATCTTCGTTGAAACGCTTAAGTGAGGAAATAGTACTCTCATACACAACCACACCATCACGAATAAGTCTAGCTTTAGAGTTACGTGTGATAGAACCATCAGATACTTTACATCCTGCAATCGTTCCTACTTTTCCAACCACAAATGTTTCGCGGACATCTGCTTGACCAGTAACCTCTTCAGAGATAACTGGACTCATCATACCACCAAGGAGTGCTTTTACTTCATCTAGTAAGTCATAGATGATAGAGTAGGTACGAATTTCAATACCAAGTTCTTTTGCCTTTTTCTTCACAGCACCCGTTGGACGCACGTTAAAGCCAAGTACTACTGAGTGTTCAGAAGCATCTGCAAGTGTTAAATCGCTCTCAGTTACACCACCCACACCTTCGTGAATAATATTTACTTTGACCTCTTCATTTCTAAGCTTCTCTAATGAACCTTTAATCGCTTCAAGAGAACCTTGCACATCTGCTTTGATGATAACAGGAAGTGACTTGAGTTGTCCCTCTGCAATAAGTGCAGAAAGATCATCAAGTGTTGCTTTTGTACTTTTAGAAAGTACTTTAGCTCTCTCAAATTCTGCTCTTTTTTCTGCAAGTTCACGTACTTCTTTATCTGTAGCCATGACTGTAAGTTCTTCACCTGCACCTGGCACATCATTAAGCCCAACTATAGCAGCTGGTGTTGATGGTCCAATCTCTTTCGTGTTGCTTCCATCATCAAGCCTAATTGCTTTGATACGTCCAAATGTTTTACCAACAATAACATTGTCACCAACTCTCAGTGTACCATTTTTGATAATCACGTTCGCAACTGGTCCAAAGCCTTTTTCTAATGATGCTTCTACCACAACTGCCTTAGCATCTAACGCAGGGTTTGCCTTAAGTTCCATAAGTTCAGCTTGAAGTAAAATAGTCTCAAGTAAATCATCAATACCCAAACCAGTGTGTGCAGATACAGGTACAAACTCATATTCACCACCCCAATCCGTTGCCATTACATCTATCTCAGCAAGTTGTGCTTTCACATTGTCAGGATTTGCTGCTTCTTTATCCATTTTGTTCACAGCAATAATCATAGGAACACCTGCTGCTTTGGTGTGGGCAATTGCTTCTTTGGTTTGTGGCATCACACCATCATCTGCTGCAACAACGATGATAACGATATCAGTTGCCTGTGCTCCACGTGCTCTCATTTCTGTAAAGGCTTCGTGACCTGGCGTATCCACAAAGGTAATCTTCTTACCATTCTTTTCTACTTGATACGCACCAACATGCTGCGTGATTCCACCAGCTTCTTTGTCTGCCACTTTGGCTTCACGGATTTTATCAAGTAATGATGTTTTACCGTGGTCAACGTGCCCCATAATGGTGATAACAGGAGGACGTTCTACAGCATTTTCATCTTCTTCTTCATTGTAATCATCAGCAATTTCCAATTCATCAAGTGGATTGACAGTCGTTACTTCGACTTCAAACTCTTCTGCAAGAATTTCTATCTCATCTTTAGAAAGGAAATCATTTTTCGTTACCATCATACCAAGGGCAAAGAGACATCCAATGACTTCACTCATCGAACGGTTTACTTTTTCAGCAAACTCATAGACTCTTACATTTTCAGGTATCTCAATAGATGTTACAATTTCTGTGTTTTCTTCTTTCGCATACTTCTTACGTTTGCCACCACGCTTGAGAGAACGTCTTTGTTGTGGGCGAAATGGTTGCCTACCTTTGCTAGGTCCACCATTTGCAGCTTCACGTTTTTTCATCTCTTCTTTACGTTTTTGCTCTTGACGCATCATCTCTTCATAGATATTTTTATCTGAAAAATCTAAAAGTACAACTTCTTCTTCCCCAAAACCACTGTCAATATCACCCGACATGCTGTCATGGTTGAAGATGTCAATTTTAGTCCCTGTCTCTTTCGCTTGAGCAGGACCTTTTTTAACTTTCTTTTTACCTTCGTAAGGTTCATAATTCTTATTACCAAAAGTACCACCCAAAGAGATTTTTGTTCCAGCTCTTACTGGTGCAGGCTTCGCTTTTCTAACAATTTTAATCCCACCACGAGAAAGTACTCTTTTTGCAGGTCTAACTTCACTTTTTTCAGAACTTGCATCTTTAGATTCTTCTGTTTTTTTACTTACAACAGAAATACCTTTACGTTTTTTTACTTCTTTAGGTGTAGGAGGAATCACTTCTTCAACTGTTTTTTCTACTACAGGAGTATTATCTTCTTTGAGAACTTCCTGCTCTTTTTCTGATACTTCAGGTTTAGTAGGTTCATCTACTACCGGCGCTACCTCAACAGGTATTTCTTCTGTTGATGTCTCTTCAACTTTAGTTTCTGCTTTTTTAACAACGGTTATTTTAGACTTCTTTGCTGCTTTTTTAAAGCCCTTAGGTAATGTACCAGAAATCGCGAAGTCTACAAGTATTCCTGCATCATCATAACTTATCGTACTATTGGCTGCTTTTACATCAAAGCCTAATTCTTTAGCTTTCTCAATCAAGTCTCCGTTAGAGAGTCCTGCTTCTTCTGCTATTTCTTGGATTTTAACTTTATCCATTCTTTATTAACTCCTTAATTTAAATGCGATTTCTCGCATGAGCTGACTGTTGAAGTCAAACCCATCAATAGCTTAGTAAAATGTTCATTATCTTGTTTAAAACGTTTCACTAAGCCTTTGACTTTTTTTTCATTTTTGCAACATGAATTACAAAGATAAAAACTTCTACCTTTCCCATCATATGCTGCAATATCTTGACCCATCTGTTTTAACCGTATCAAAGTATTTTGAGGATGTCGGCTTCGGCAAGCGATGCACATACGTATTGGCTGCGATATTTTCATGCGTATTATACCTAAAAAGAGATTAAGCGCAATGCCTAATTTTTGGTGATGACACCATTATTATCCAAAGAAAGAGTAAAAACCCTAAACTGTGGGAAACGTGCTTGTAATGCTTCCGCCATTTTATCTGCATCTTTTTCATAGACAAGATTAAAAAAAGTAGAGCCAGATCCAGAAAGTGTACTCATAAGTGCGCCATGTTTCAATGCCAATTTCTGTACATCAAAAAGTTCAGGTATCATTTTCATACGTCTTGCCTGATGCAACTTATCTTTAGAAGCAATACGCAATAAATCCCATGATTCAGACATAAAGAGTGCTGTCATATAAGAGGACCGAGACAAAGAATAGACAGTCTCTTCTTTTCTATACATTTTAGGTAATACCGTACGAGATTTTGCTGTAGATATCGTACGGTTTGGCACAACAACTACGGCTTTTAAGTAGTCAGGCATACGCCTTTTTTTACTATATACTCTATCTCCTTCTACACAGGCAACATTAAATCCACCCATCACTGCTGGAGTAATATTATCTGGATGATGTTCATAACGTAATGCCTGATTTAGTATTTCTCTTTTGTTGTATTTTTTATCTGCAGCAGTATATGCTCCACTCAATGCGGCAACAATCACAGCGGATGAACTTCCCAAACCTCGTGAAATGGGTATCCTGTTATGAAACTCAAATCTAAAATTATCTTCTCTGCCTGTGAGTTTTTTATACGTTTCATTAAAGATGCTCAGGAAAAGTGTATTTTTTTTAATGCGTGGGTTTTCAGCACCTTCACCATGTGTAGATATGCTCAAAAATTTAGAAGGCTTAATGATGATCTCATTTCTTAATCCTACCGCTAAGCCCAAAGTATCAAAGCCTGGTCCTAAGTTTGCCGAAGTGGCAGGTACGCTTACAAACATATTTATTTTCCATTTTACACAGCGGGCAGTATATACTCAGGGGTTGATTCTTCATCTAATTCTAGATCATGAATACTTTGAGGTAATGTAAACTTTACATCTACTGGCTGTTCATATTTTTTTGTAATTATAGTCTCTTTTTCCTTGATAAAATAGAGATTACCTATGGCTTTAATCGGTTTATCTCCATTTAAGGCAAATCCACTACAACCAACACAGGGAATTCCCTGTGTAATTTCTATTGTTTTCAACATAATATAAGTCAATTTAATCGCCATATATGAGCCTGGTCCACGAGTATATATAATCTTCGAAATATTATATTTATCGAGACAATTCTTAAGTATTGGTAATAAAACTTCAGATGTCTTTTTTTCAGATGTAATCGTCTCAAGGAGTATCTCTTCTTTATAAATACCCACGAGCAAAGGGGAAGAAAGAGAAATAACTATGAGACTATAGTTATGATGCGAATGACTTTGCAAATGCTCTACTTTCCAATGTTTCAACAGCCACAAGTTCATAGTTTTTACTATCTGCCAAAAGCTTACTTGTCAATTGATAATTCAAATTATGACTACCGGCAAAAGATTCATAATTACCTAAAATATTATGTCCTGATACCATCATATCACCCATAGCATCAAGTATTTTATGCCTTGCAAATTCATTATCAAAGCGTAACCCTTCTGGGTTCAGTACTTTATGGTCATCTAACCCAATCGCATTTTGCAAGGAAGCTCCCAGTGCAAGGTTTTGACTTTGTAAATATTGTATGTCTTTAGCAAAACCAAATGTTCTTGCTCTGGCAATCTCTTCTATAAAATCATGCGTAGAAAATAAAAAACTCTGACTTTGTTCACCTATCACAGGATGGTCAAACTTGATATCAAAATCAAAATTTGCTTTTTCACTTGGACTTAAACGTACAAATTTATCACCATCACGTACTTCTATGACTTGTTTGACACGAAGTATCTTTTTAGGGCTATCAAGTTCTTTGATACCTGCTTCATCAAGAAGCAAACAAAATGAAATAGAAGAGCCATCCATGATAGGCATTTCATTACCATCTACGATGACACGCATGTTATCTATACCATAGGCATAAACCGCAGATAAAAAGTGTTCAATAGTAGAAATAAATCCTTTATTTTTATCTCCAATGACTGTTGCCATGCGCGTGTCAATCACCGCTGAAGGAGACAAAGGAATACTCATGGCTAAATCTTCACGATAAAACACTATACCTGCATCTGCATCAAGTGGTTCAAGCCGAAGTTTAATTGGTTCGCCTTTATGTAAGCCAATCCCCACAACTTCAACTGCTTTTTGAATCGTTCTTTGTTGCATGAGTTTCCCTTTCTATTGTATTTTCTAAAAATAAATATACTTATATTTTAAAATATTATAGTCTAAATTTTTTATTTATGCAAGTATATCCAATTACTGTGAATTATTTGTGAAAAACCTCTATTCTCCTAAAATAATTTTATCTGCTGCTTTAAAGACATTGTCAATGTTGGTTTTTATCCATCCTGCATCAAACCATTCAATAGGTCTCACTTCAATGCCTTGTACCAAGAGCCCAAAATGCAAATGATCACCTAAAGCAAGTCCTGTTCTTCCTGTTTTTGCAATCACTTGCCCTGCTTTGACTTCATCTCCTTCTTTCACAAGCAGTTGAGAACAGTGCCCATAAAGAGAATAAAGTCCTAATCCATGGTCAATCATTGGCATATTTCCATAGATACCATTTTCATTGGCATACACTACTTTTCCTGCATTGGAAGATTTAATAGATGCCATTTTAGTACTTGCTAAATCATAGCCAACATGATAAGATTTGGACACTTCGTTATCTTTTGTTTTATAATAATAATGTCTTTCATCTCCATAACTTGCAACTCTCGCACCATTTTTGAGAGGATAAAACTTCTTCATTTTCCAATGCTTCAAGATTTCAGTAGATACATTTTTGGCCAAAGTATGTATTTTATCTTCATTTTTTAGACGCATTGTTTCATTAATTGCACGCAATTTATCTAATCGATCCGTGATACTTGTATATTCTGGGTTACTAGAGGCTAAATCAGTAATTTTACCATCGATAAACTTATCCCGAGCCTTAATCCATGAGACTTTATATTTATGATTTTTAAGATAAAACGGTATATCTGTTACACGTTTATTTTTTGCTTTGTCTGTCGCAATTATCTTGGCATTAAAAGTGCTTTTATCAAAAGGCCATGCCAATAATGTTGCATAATATCCACTCTGTTTATAAGGTTCCACTTTAAATTTTTTTCCATCTGCTTCAACATAGAGTTCATCTAGGTTTTCATCATTTGCCTGAAATACAACTAAAGCTGAACCCCCTTGCGTGATACTATACGAATTAGCCAACACATTGACATTAGGTCGTTTTGAGTCTACTTTAATCTGTATTTTTTTGACGGTTTTGTTCCCTTGAAAAAAGTTCCACATACTATTATCGTTGACTGACACTTTTAATTGTAGTGTACTCGCTTTAGGATTTAATGTTTTACTCTTAGGATATTTAACCAGTAGTGTTTGCTCTTTGGTATCTTTATCAAAATCACCCTGTCCCACAATGAGACTTTGTGCACCATCACTTAAAATAAGTTCAAAATGTTTCAATGCTACATTATCGCTAAGTTGAAGTCTTAAAGGATCTGTTCTATTCCAAAAAATATTTTCCTGACTCTCAACTTTTGGTGAAACTCTTTCAAATTCTGGTGCAGTATATATATATCCTGCAGCCCCTAAAAATACTATGAGAAGGAGTATACTTACTATTTTATTTCCGCTTTTTTTACCACGTCTATGTTTCATTTATTAATCCTAATTCCTCTATCTTATTTAAAATTATATCGATACTTCCTTGTAAGGAGTATTGCGTCAGTGTAAAACCAGCAGCTACTTTGTGTCCACCGCCACCTAATGCCAAAGCCACTTTAGAAATATCTACTTTTTTACTACGCAGTGAGATACGTATGCCATCTTCTAATTCCATAGCAAAAATAGCTATCTCTACAGTAGCCAAAGACCTCGCATAATCAACAATTCCTTCCATGTCTGGTATACTTGCTCCTGTAGCAAGTATGTCCTCTTTACTCACAGAAAGTATGGCTATTTGTGCTTCATGCTTCAAGACCAGTGAACCTAAAGCTCTTTCTAAAATACGTAAAGAACTCAAAGGTCTTCTCTGCGTAAAATGACAAGCAATATCATCGGGTTTAGCCCCAAGATTTACAAGATGTTTAGCCACAGAAAAAACCTCTTCAGTCACGGAAGAAGTTGTAAAATATCTGGTATCAGAAAGCAATGCGGTATAAAAGCATGTTGCCACATCTGCATTCATGGGAAATAATGATTGAAAGAGTAAAAATGCTACCTGCGAAGAAGAAGCATAGCTGGGGATCACTACATTTATATTTCCATACGCTGTATTACTCTTATGGTGATCGATATTGATAATACTTCTGCCCTCAAGATCAAATCCTAATCTATCTACACTTCCACAGTCACAGGAAATAATAAGAGAATTTTGATATTCCATCTTATGTTTTATTTTTTGAAAATTTGGTAAAAAATCCAAATACAGAGGTAGTATTTTTGAAGCATTGACTATTTCAATTTTTTTGCGCTTATCTTGTGTCAATAAAGCATAAATTCCCAATGCAGTTCCCAATGCATCTGCATCAGGGTTTAGATGTGAAAGTATGGTAATAGACTCTGCCTTGTCTATTTGAATTTTAACTTCCTCCAAGGGAAGTGTGTAACTATGCATTTTTGCCTTTCATCTTGGGCTGAAACTATACTAAAATTACATTAACGACTTATTACTCAGCGTTGAAGGATTAATTTAACTTTCTACTTTCATAGACAAATCAATCCAATTTGCCTGATGAATCACAGAACCTGAGCTAATAGCATCTACACCAGTAGTCGCAATCTCTTGAATGGTCTCCAAAGTCACATTCCCTGATGCCTCTAGCAAAATGTGAGGATAGTTTTCATTTCTATAGCCTACCACTGCTTTGGTCTCTTCCAGAGTCATATTGTCACACATCACAATGTCAGCGCCTGCCTTCATTGCTTTTTTTACCATCTCTATACTTTCACACTCAATCTCTACTTTAGAAGTAAAAGGTATCTTTTGGCGTACTTCTTTCATAAAAGCATCTAAGTCATCTATGGTTTTGAGGTGTGTGTCTTTAAGCATCAGACAATCATCTAGTCCCATACGATGGTTTATGCCGCCACCACAACGTACAGCATATTTTTCAAAAGCACGAAGCAGCGGTCTTGTTTTACGTGTATCAAGTAGTTTCACACCCGTATCTTTAATAGCATCCACATACTGTGCCGTGAGTGTTGCTATGGAAGAGGCATGCAGAACCATATCCAAAATGGAGCGCTCAAGTGAGAGAATCATCTTGGAATCCCCCGAGATAAAAAGTAGCTTTTCACCCTTTTTAAACGTTTCACCATCTTGGACATGCCATTCTAGGGAAAGGTCATACATCTTTGCGAAAGTTGCTACATATTCGTGTCCTGCAAATACCCCATCACTTTTTGCGATGATATATGCTCGTATAGGCTTTGAAGTACTAATACGTGCAAACAAGTCACCATGACCTACATCCTCGGCAATAAGTGCCTTTAAAAATTCTTCTTTTAACATTATTTAATCGCCAACATACGTTCAAGAGCCATGTTCGCATACTTAATGACATCAGGTTGTACTACTATCTCATTAATAGGCTTACCATCTTCTATAGACTTTAAGGTATTGTAGAGGTCTTCTAATGTTGTTTCATTCATCGTAGGACACTCTGGCTTTGTAGAAGAGAGCACATAGGTGTTACCTTTACGCATACGGTTTACAAGGTTATACTCTGTACCTATGGCTACTTTTTGTTCTGGGTCTAGATCATTGACATATTTGATGAGTTGTGACGTTGATCCGGAAAAATCTGCAGCAAGCACTACACTTGGATCACACTCAGGGTGTACAGCTATCTTAATACCAGGAAATTTGTTACGGTAAAACTCTATGTCATCAACTGTAAAAAGCTGGTGTACAGAACAAAAGCCGTTAAAACAGATAATATCTGCTTCTTTTGGGTCACACTCTTTCCCCTCTTTTTCTACACCGATGACACATGATTTGAGTCCCATCTGTATAGCAAAGTTTTGTCCTAAACATCTGTCTGGCACAAAAAGTATCTTTTTGCCTGTCTCCAAACCTTTTTCTATAATCTTAAAAGCATTCGATGAGGTACAAACATACCCGCCCATCTCTCCTACTTTGGCTTTGACTGAAGCATCCGAGTTTATGTAGGTAATAGGCAAGATGTCTTCTCTGTCGATACCACGTTCAACCATATATTCTACAGACTCTTCAAAGTAAGAACCATCCATCATACGTGCCATCGCACAACAGGCGATTTTTGGCATAAGCACACGCTTATCAGGGTCTATGACTTTTACGGACTGCCCCATGAAACCTACACCACAAAAGACTACCCATTCATTGTCATTGGCCTGACAACGACGTGCGAGTTCCAAAGAGTCACCTGTAATATCTGCCATCTCAAAGACTTCATCACGCTGATAATAGTGTGCGACCACGGTAACATCCAACTCTTTTTTTAATCTGTTTATCTCTGTTTTATAATCAATACTCATTAATATCCCTTGGGTATAATTGTAGTTATTTTAGCTAAATTCGGCTAAAATTGCACTATAAATAAAAATTGTGGACTTATTATGGACTTCTTTACAAATCAAAATATCTTGCTCTATCTTGCAGCCTATCTCATCGCAGGGATTCCTTTTGGATACTTACTTGCTAAACAATTTGCGGGGGTAGATATTAAAGAAGCTGGTTCTGGCAATATAGGGGCCACTAATGTCTTGCGTGTAGTCAAAGAACAAGACCCAAAACTTGCCAAAAAACTGGGAGTTGCCACACTCTTTTTAGATGCCATCAAGGGCGTACTCGTGATTCTTGTGGCTAAAATGTTAGGTGCTCCAGAAGGTGTATTATGGACAATAGCTGTATTGGCAGTGGTGGGACATTGTTTTTCTGCATTTCTCTTCTTTGAAGGAGGTAAAGGTGTTGCTACTGGCTTTGGTGTACTACTTGTCATGATGCCTATCCCTGCGCTCATTGCCATTGTTGTATGGTTAGGTGCAGCCAAAGGACTCAAAATCTCTTCACTTTCTTCTCTTATTGGTTTGGCTGCATTTATCATAGCTTCATATATTATGTATCCTGAAGTACCAGGTATTGGTTCACATGCGCCTATTTGGATTATTGCACTTATTATTACCTACAAGCACATTCCAAATCTTGTAAGACTCTTCAAAAAAGAAGAGGGAAAAGTCTAAACAATGACTATCCATATAGAAGCGCTCACATTTGATGTCATCATCGGCTTACTAGATTTTGAACGAGAGAAGCCTCAAACTGTCATCATAGATGTAGAGGCTTCTTATGTGTATGAAAGTGTAAACTTTATTGACTATGCCGATATGGTTGTACTCATCCAAACAGAACTCAAAGAAAAACGTTATGAACTACTCGAGGATGCACTTTTAGGATTAAAATCTCTTCTTTCAACCACCTATCCTCACATTACAGTTCTCTCTTTAAAAATTGCAAAACCTCATATTTTACCGGAATGTTCTGTGGCACTCAGTCATACGTGGAACTTCTAATTTAAAAAAACTTTCAGAAAACTCTACTTTTATGCTATAATATTAAATAAATCTTAAATAGGGGTCTAGTTATGAGAGTGTTAATCATTGAAAATGACGTAGAACTAGGAAAAGTACTTTCTGAAAAATTACATGCTGCTGACTACCAATGCGATATTGCAGAAAACCTTGGTGATGCAAAATATTATCTTGACATTCGTAATTACGACCTTGTTCTACTGAATTGGAAACAATCTGGTACGGTCAATATCTCTTTGGTTGCCGATATCAAAAAAGAAGCACATAAAACCTCAGTGATTGTCATTTCAGAGGATACACATAAAGAGAGTGAAATTGAAGCACTGAGATCAGGGGCGGATGATTTCATCAGAAAACCTCTTGATTATGATATCTTACTTGTAAGAGTTGAAGCAAAACTTCGTTTTGGTGCTTCTAATATCATTGAAATAGACGAACTCATCATCAATCCAGAAGAAGAAAAAATTATTTACCAAGGGGAAGAGATTGAACTTAAAGGGAAACCTTTTGAAGTCTTGACACACCTTGCTATGCATAAGGATCAGATTGTTTCAAAAGAACAACTGCTTGATGCCATTTGGGAAGAGCCAGAACTTGTTACCCCAAATGTCATTGAAGTTGCCATCAATCAAATCCGTCAAAAAATGGATAAACCCTTAGATATTTCAACCATTGAAACGGTAAGAAGACGTGGTTATAGATTTTGTTTTCCTAAAAAAATCACATAATTATACGACTTCCTCATGAGGGGAAGTTACTCATATTCCTCCTAGATATTCAATAAACTATTTTTCTTATCTCTTTTTTTATATTTTTAACTTAGGCATAAGCTATCTTGGGTTATAACTCCTATAAATAACTAAACGGAAGTTTCAAATAACTTTCAAAAGGGTAATAATGGCATTAGTAATAACAGACGAATGTATCGCATGTGACGCATGTAGAGAAGAATGTCCAAATGAGGCAATAGAAGAAAATGATCCAATATACATTATCGATCCAGATATGTGTACAGAGTGTGTTGGACATTTTGATGAGCCTCAGTGTATTGCAGTGTGTCCTGTTGATTGTATCATCTCAGATCCTGACAATGTAGAAAATGTAGAAGAGCTTATGTTTAAATACAACAAACTTCAAGAAGAGTTAGAATCATAATATGACAAAACGAACTGCTATCATCGATATCGGTTCAAACTCAGCCAGACTTGTGATTTTTGAAAAAACAAGTCGTTATGGCTTTCATCTCATTTGTGAACAAAAATCCAAAGTTCGCATAGGAGAAGGTGCCTATGCCAAAAAAGGGTATCTTCAGCCTATGGGTATCGAACGTGCCTATCTCACTCTCAAATCTTTTCTTCACACTATAGACAAATATCAAGCACATACAACACTCTGTGTAGCAACCTCTGCTTTACGTGATGCACCTAATGGTAAACTATTTACAGAGTGGATAAAAAAAGATCTTGGCTTAAAAATTAAAATTATAGACGGATTAACAGAAGCATCTTATGGAGCCATTGCAGCTGTCAATTTACTTCCTATACAAGATGGCATAAGTATAGATATTGGTGGGGGCTCATCTGATATAGCCTTGATTAAAAATAGTACTATTATAGATACCTATTCTCTTAACCTTGGGACAGTAAGACTCAAAGAACTTTTTTTTGATAAAACAGAAGAAAATAGTCTTATCAATCAAAAAGCAAAAGCTTTTATACACCAAGAACTCAAAAAGCTTCCTGCACATTTTAAACATACTTTAGCCATTGGTATAGGAGGAACTGCGAGAACCATTTCTAAAGGAATTATGAAACGTATAGCCTATCCCTTAGATAAACTCCATGCCTTTGAATATGAAGTTGAAAAACATCATGCTTATTTAGATGCGATACCACAATCAAGTGCAAAAAATCTTAAACAGTTTGGACTTAAGAAAAACCGTTATGATACGATTAGAGAAGGCACACTTATATTTACAGAGATACTTACCCATATAGGTGCCAATAACGTTATCTCTTCTGCTGTAGGTGTACGTGAAGGTGTATTTTTAAAGCGGCTTCTCAAACATGATCAATTGATATTCCCACACGCTTCCAATCCAAGTATCCGTTCTATTTTAGATCGATTTAAGCCCTTGGTTCGCATAGAAAAAAAACGTAAGATAAAACGCAAACTTGCACTGACACTTTATACTCTTTTTCAAGAGCATATCAAAGATGATAAACGTTATGGTAAGGAGCTTCTTTGGGCACTTCAACTCTCAAGCATAGGCAAAACTCTTACCATCTACAAAGCGCACCAACATGCCTTTTATATTGCAATGCAGGAACTTAACTATGGTTTTACCCATCAAGAAATCATCCTTATCTCTCTACTGCTTCGTATGCATGGTAAGGAACTTCTCAATAAAACACTCTATGAAAATTATAAAGATTTACTACCAGAAAAACAAACCTTACGTTGGTTAAGTTTTATCTACACCCTCACCGTTTTTTTGCATGAAGCATCAAATTCTGCAAATATTAGCTTTTCCTATCAAAATAAAACCCTTACTATCTTTGCAAATAAACCTCTCTATTTAGCCAAAGAAAAAATAAAATCTCTTGAAAAACCTATGCCGTTTGCTATTATTATTGAAGATGAAAGTAAATTACCGAAAAATAAAGAATTAGGTATATAAGAAGGGCAGATTTTCTCTCTGCCCCCCAAATAATTAGAATACAAAAAGAATTAAAACTTTGTACCCATAGAAAATTCAAAGGTAGATGTTCTATCGCCTGGCTTATTATCAAGTGCTTTTGCAAATACTAAGTTGATAGGACCAAATCCAGATTGCCATTCTATGACTGCACCCACAGATGAACGTTTAATCTCAGAAAAATTTTCTTCCCCTATCATACCATAATCATAAAATGCTGCCAATCTCATTTTTGCTGCTTCAGATAGTGGTACGGATGCTTCAACAGTAGTAGAAAAACGTTTTTTACCCCCAGAGACTAGTCCATTTATTCCTGGTGATAAAGAATAAGGCTGGTACCCTCTAACTGAACCAATACCACCCATAAAGAGTTTTTCAGCAACAGGAATCTTTTCTCCATCATTACCATCAATACTTGCTGCTCTTGCTTTAAATCGGAAAATCA
>DRQB01000042.1 GCA_011330645.1 Campylobacterota bacterium
CTTCATCATCCGCTACAAACTCTTGGCTTATCTTTTTGGCTGCATCAACATCTAACCCACGTCTATGCAATATATTTGCAATACTCGTAGATACCCTAGTTTCCTGTTGACTTGATTGTATATTTGAGATAGGTTTAACTACCTCTGCAATAACCGGGTTAAACGCCAAGACTGACATAAAAAGTGTAATACGTAGTATATTTTCTTTACTCATTTAAAATCCTTTAAACTATTGTAGTAAACAAAGGTAAATAGAAAGCTTAATAACTTTAGTCAAAGTGACTAAAGTTATGTTATAGTGTTAGAAGTAGGGTTTAACTGCCCTATTTTCCTCCACATTTACCAGCTGCACATTTCATGCTTTTCATTTTTTCTTTTTTCTTCATCATGTGTGCTTTTCTTTTTTCCATGAGGTAGCTATATTGCTCAGCTGTGAGTATGGCTTTTGTTTTATCTAAACAAGTCAAATGCACCATAGTCGCTTCACTTTCCAGTGCTGCAAGTTTGTCTACCTTTGCTTTAAGCTCTGCTGCTTTTGTTCCTGCTTTACTCGCTTGAATTATCTCTTTTCTGAGTGCCATCACTTCAGGCTTTAGTTTCATAACTGCACCCATCGTCTCTTTACGCACTAGAAGAAGTTTACCTTTTTGCTCATCGTTCAATGCCAGTTTCGCATCATCCCAACTTTTCATTACCATCTTCGTCATGTGTGGCAGTCCATGTTTTATGAGAAATGGGGAGTTCATTTTCATTTTATGCATCTTTTTAGCTTTGTGCATACCACCCTGCTTTGCTTGTTTCATCATCCCAGCTCCACATTTACCAGCCTGACACTTCATACCTTCTGACTGAGCTGTTACGAGTAAGAGTGAAAGTGCCGTGAGTGAAGTGATTGTAAGTTTTTTGATCATTTGTTAGTCCTTTTTGTTTTGGTAATACTATTGTATAGTATGTATGTGAACACAATGTTAATCGAAAGAGTATACATGAAGTCTATAATAAATTTAAGATTTATTTCCTGACCCTAAATTTATTTGATGAATCCCATTTTCGAGCAGTTCATTTTTTTCATTTTTATTTAATAATATTTGAATTTGGAAGTCACAATTTGTAACTTCCAATATCACAAAAACACTTCCCAAAACTCCGAATGTTCAGAGGCAAATTGTGTGAGTCTGTGGGTGATGCCTACACGTATGACATCACTCTTGCAGAGAAAGAAAAATGCGCGTGGACTGTAGGGTTTGTGTTTGATGGCTACGACATTTTTGTATTCAATTTTAAGATCTTTTAAGAGTGAATGTATCTGCTCATCATGGGAAAAACAACGGCTTAAATGTTGGTAGACAATGCAAACTTCCAAATGTGGTAAGCGGTAGAAATACCGTACTTCATCAGAAAAGATGTACTTGTGAGGATAGACTTTTTGACGGTAGTGCTCTTCTAAGTTAAGAAACTCGAAACATCGCTCTGCCCTGTTACATTTGAGTGCCATACCATTGTCTGGAGCTACTGCTACAATAGGAGAATCCATAGCAAAAGTAAGTGCGGAGTTAAGCCACATATAGCGGTCTTCTAAAGCCTTGGGAACTTCAGTGTAGAAAAATTTTGCGTTGGGAAGAAGTTTGAGATTTTCAAGTTCAGTCACTTCACGTTTGTCACGCATAATGACATCTAAAAGTGAGTGTTCAAGGTACTCGTCAGTACCCATCATACGTTCAAAGTAGTCTATGTGTTTACCATCATTCGTCTCTTCACCCTCCCCTTTATGCATAAACCATATTTGAGAGAGTTCTTTACCATTAAAAGGACTCTCTTTTTGGTTGAAGAGGTAACGAAAGAGTTGGAATTTACCAAAGTCCCCCACATCAGCGACATAACGGTCTTGCACGTTTAGGCTGTTGCCTCATGTATCACTTCTTTGGTGTCTTGGAAGACTTCACTTGTATCTTGTTTGACACCTGACCATGTTCGAGAACATCCAGCTGTCATAAGTGCTGTTATGGCTAAAAATAATAATGTTTTTTTCATCCAAATTCCTTTGTATTTATTTTGAACTATTATTATATACTACAAATATTAATCATCTGTAGTTTAGTTCTCTTCTTCTGCTTCAACTTCTGCTTTAAGTGGTTTTTCTACTGCTTTAGCAAGTACTTCTACATACACTTCTGTTGCACCTGTAGATTTTACTGCATCTAAGGCTTTAATGAGTTCTTCATACACGACCTCTTTCGCATCGTCAGCAGTAGCACCTACTTTACAGTCAAAGTCCCAGTACATCGTTGATTTATGGGGTAAGTCTTTTTTCTTTTCACGCTTTACATATTTTCTAATATCATTTTTAACCGCTTCAAGTACTCGGTCTTCATGTTTTTTAGGGTCTGTGAGTTTAAAGATTTTTTTCATTATTTTCTCCTAGTATTGTTATTTGATTTTTTATCTAATTTATCTAGTTTTGCTTGTAAGTTAGAACCAATTTTCTCTGCATGAGGATTTTTAGATTTCTTTTTTCTACTGTTTTGTGTTTTGTTCTCTTCAGTACTTGAAGTATTAGGCTTCTTTTTATTTCCTGAGTTTGAGGCATTACGCTTGTTTTTGTTGGTTCGGTTTCCACCCCCACCACGCTTCTGTCCGCCCCCTCTTCCGTTTTGTATAGGCTCTGCTTTGATGCTAGGATCTGGTCTAAACGCTTCTATATCCACTTTTTTAATACTGGACTTTGTAAATCTTTCTATCGCACGTAAGAGTTCATGCTCATCGATACACACGAGAGAAACTGCTTCACCCTTCATCCCTGCTCGTCCAGTTCGTCCTATGCGGTGTACATAATCTTCTGGAACATTGGGAAGTTCGAAGTTTACCACGTGTGGGAGTTGGTCTATGTCTATCCCACGTGCCGCGATGTCTGTAGCCACAAGTACACGTACATTTCCTGCTTTAAAATCTGCAAGTGCTTTGGTTCTTGCACCTTGCGATTTGTTACCATGAATGGCTGCTGCTTTGATACCGGAGTACTCTTCAAGCTGTTTACAAAGACGATTTGCTCCGTGTTTTGTACGCGTAAAGACAAGTACCTGTTTCCAGTCACCTGCTTTGATGAGCTGCGCAAGGAGCTCACGTTTACGCCCTTTATCTACATGATGCACCACTTGACTTATTTGCCCTGAGGTAGAGTTTTCTCTAGCCACTTCTACAAGTACAGGGTCTTTAAGCAGACCTGAGGCAAGTGCCTTTATCTCTTTAGAGAATGTTGCAGAAAAAAGAAGGGTTTGCCGTTTCTTCGGCATAAGTGCCATGAGTTTTTTAATGTCATGGATGAACCCCATATCTAGCATTCTGTCTGCCTCGTCTAGTACCAAACACTCTAATGCCGAGAAGTCGATGCCATCTTGACTGGCAATGTCTAGTAGCCTTCCTGGCGTTGCAATAACAATATCAACCCCTTTACGCAGTGTTGCCATTTGTGGATTAATGCCCACTCCACCGAAGATAACAGTAGAACGATAGGACATATATTTTCCATATGTTTTTACCGAGTCTGCTACTTGTGCTGCTAATTCACGCGTAGGTGTAAGTACCAGTACACGAATCTGTTTCTTTTTCATCTGAGGTTTTGTCTGAGAGAGACGCTCTAGCAGTGGCAGTGTAAAGCCTGCTGTTTTTCCTGTACCTGTCTGTGCAGCAGCAAGTACATCTCTGCCTTCTATGACGACAGGTATTGCTTGTGCTTGTATGGGTGTTGGGGTAGTATAGCCCTGATCTTTAATGGCTTTGAGTAAAGACTCATTGAGCCCTAAATCTGTAAATTTCATGATGTTCCTAGTAACCGAGCCTTGCATTTTCGCATTTGTCGGTCTTAGGCTGAGTAAGTTTTAAATTTTTAAAGTGTATGACCGATGTACATTTATTACACGAATTATAGCGTAATTTTTGTATAATGCGGTTTCTACCTATTGGTCCTCATCGCTTAACTGGATAAAGCAGTGCCCTCCTAAGGCGTAGCTCGAGGTTCGAGTCCTCGTGGGGATACCATCTTAATATATCATTAAAACATCTAAGCCAGAAAGAGTACAATTGAACTATAAAAGTTATAAAGGATACCTATGCAACGTTATCTTGGTAAACGTAAGGAGTTAAAAATATACATCAGTAATGAAGACAACTATGAGGGTAAACCTCTTTTTGAAGCTTTACTTTTTTTAGCAAAGGATATGGGTATAGCAGGTGCAACTGTACTTAAAGCTGTGGCAGGAATGGGTGCACATTCAGATATACATAGTTTTAATGTGTGGGCACTCAAACAAAAAATGCCCTTGGTAATTACGATGATTGACACCGAAGAGAAAATACGGACATTTTTAGATGCCACATCCGATATGATACAAGAAGGGCTAGTTACCATGTATGACATAGAAGTGATACACTACCATCATCCTAAATTTGGAGAGCAATAATATGCAAGGATATTTATTGTTAGCCGTTGGTACAGGTGGATTTATGGGGGCTATTTTACGATTTCTCATCAGTGGTTGGGTACAAAAACTCTCTCCTACTCTCTTTCCTATAGGGACACTTAGTGTCAATGTGCTAGGAAGTTTTATCATAGGGTTTATGGTACTGTACTTTGAGTCACTTGTAGCTCCTCACCAAAAAGCACTGGTGATTACAGGTATGCTCGGTGCATTGACTACCTTTTCTACTTTTTCACTAGAGACTGTCACCATGCTACAGTCTGGACTATGGGGACGTGTAGTAACAAATATCACACTCAATGTCGTACTATGTGTCATTGCCACAATGGTTGGGATGATGCTTTTCAAACGTATCTATGGATAATCAGATGTGTTAGCTAATTAACATACCTATTATTTTATTTATTCTATACTATAAGTAAGATAAATAACTTATCTATAAAACTTAAAAGGATAAATGATGGGATTAGTATATATTGTGATCGGTGTGATTATAGGTGTAGGTCTTACGATTTTTATTGATGTTGGTTCATTTGCAGATAAATTTGCAAAAAAAGAAGAACAACTAGATGACAAAGCCGATCACCCAGACGAAAAGAAATAATTTTCAAACTTTGATATCATAAAATCTGCTAGTCTCTGTTAGTTGTCTAACAGACAAGTTATTGTTATTATTTCATAATGCATTTGTAAATAAAATTTTCTGATACTATATTTTTACGCTAAGAAAATTGAAGAAATATTATAATCAAGGAGAAATACATGTTAGACTTTATGAAAAAAGCAATGGATTGGGCATTAGAAAAAGAAGCTGCTGCTGCTAAAAATTGTCATGCGACACCCGAAGACATAGACAGACAAATCAAAGCGGTAGAGGAAAAACGTGAAAAGCTTAAAAAGCAATTTGAAGAAGATGATGCAGAATTTGGGCATATTTTAGATAAATTACATTTTATTAAAGCTGCTTCACTAAAGTGTCAAACAGATAAAAAGGCATAATTCGTGCCCACGCCCAACATCAAAAATCTTGGACTAAAAGAACTTATTGCTATCGCAGTAGGTGGTATGGTAGGTGGTGGTATCTTTACCATATTAGGTATCTCTGTTTCCATGGTAGGTTTTTTAGCTCCTTTTGCCATAGCTTTAGGAGGTGTCATAGCACTTTTTGCCGCCTACTCTTATGTCAAGCTAGGTGTATATTATAAGGATGAAGGGGCAACCTATGCCTTTTTTAAACGTACCTACCCTAGTTCACATATGGCTGCTTCTTTCATAGGCTGGTATACTATTTTTGGATATATATCTACCCTGGCACTCTATGCCTATACTTTTTCCTCTTATGGGATCAGTGGTTCAGAATATGCACATAATGAATGGGTACGTAAAAGTATGGCTATTCTAATCATTTGGGTCTTCGCTGCTATCAACCTTTGGAGTGTAAAAGGTATGGGAAAGATAGAAGACTTTATGGTGTATATTAAACTACTCATTTTATTTATTATATCTATGATGCTTATCTATTATGGGGAGACTGATTTTAAAACTTTTTCAGAAACTCTGTTGCATGATATAGCACATACAAAAACACTCAATATTTTGATAGTTGCGTCTGTGACATTTGTAGCCTATGAAGGCTTTCAACTCGTCATTAATGCTGTCAATGAAATGGATAATCCAGATCAAAATATTCCTAGAGCCATTTACGGTGCAGTGGTACTGGTAGCATTGATATATTTTATCATTGCTTTGGCTTCAGTACTGGCTATCCCCGTGCATGACCTCATACAAAATAAAGAGTATGCTTTAGCCTCTGGCGCGGCAGATATAATGGGTAATATGGGGCGAAATTTGGTCATCATTGGTGCAGTCCTTGCTACTTCATCTGCTATTAGTGGGACGATGTTTGGTTCTTCACGTCAAATGGCACGTATTGCAGATGACCATTACCTTCCTCATATTTTAAGTAAACGTAAAAATATGATTCCCTCTTATGCTATTATAGCCATGGCTGCTACAGCTTCTCTTCTTATTTTAGCGGGAGGGTTAAGACTGATTTTAGAATTTGGAAGTATTACTTTTTTACTGGTATCTTTACTTATGGCTATCGCCAACTTTAAAATACGACACGCTACAGATTCTTCCACACTTTTTACGAGTATTGCTATACTAGGACTGGGTACAGGATCTATCCTAATTTTATGGTATGAGTATAAAACCAAACCTGAACAGATGCTTTTTATCCTTATACTTTATGCACTACTTACTTTAGGTGCTTGGGGATATGCTAGACTGGCTAATCAAATTTTAAAACATTAACTATAAATTAACATTTATAATGTAGACTATATGTATAACCTAAGAAGGAGGAAGAATGACCCCACAGGAACAAGAAATCAATAAGATGCATGATGAGATTAAAAAAGAAGTCCGTCTTGCCTTTGAAGCCAATATGAAAATATTTGACTGGGATATCCCAGAAAATGATGATAGAAAATCTGCTGAACTTATCATCGCTGTCATGCAAGAAGCAATGGATGAGTTAAAACAAGAAATTGCCAATGGCGATTTTAACCAATACTAGGAGAAGACTATGAGTCAAAGTAATTTAAAACATTTAGAAAAAATCAAAGAGAATATAGACAAATCAAATGCATTGAGTGAAAAAGAAAAAAGTGATTCTTTTAAACGTATTGAAGAGTGGTATGCCGAAGATCAGTCTTTTGGTACTTTACTTTCAGATCTAAGTAAAGTCTCACCAAAGATTGAGGCATTTCTTATCGACTTAGGACTTATTTAGAGATTTCTGTAGGTTCTTCAGAGGCTTCTGTAGGCTCTTCTTTCTCTACAACCTTTTGTACCCTATCGACTTTAGTGACGTTACGTCTTTGTATCGTGAAGTAGAGTTGAGAGAAATACTCTACGAGAACGACACTCACCCCCGTAGCAATGACCACATTATAATCAAAAGTTGTCTCCAGTGCGAGGATAACTGCAGTTAAAGGCAACTTCATAATAACACCCATAAACACTGCCGCTCCTACCGCCGCAAAATAAAAAGGCTCTGCATGAATACTTGTATAATTTACCAGTAGTTCTGCATATCCATAGCCCACCAAAGCCCCAATACTCATAAGAGGTAAAAAGATTCCCCCTACTGCATTGGCATAGATGGCAACAGTCGTCCCAATAATACGTAAAAATACAATCGTAAAAATGATACTCAAAGGTATTGCTGTATCTGAATTAATCAAACTCAAAATGAGTACATGCCCACTAAATGCAGCCTGAGGTTGAAGTAACAGTATCGTACCTATAACCCCTCCACCGATGAGTGCAAAAATATGATTACGATAACGTGACATAGAACGAAAAACTTCTAGGTCAATAAAACTTAAAACCCTCTTTTTTAGAAAGAGATACAAATAAATAAATACCGTAATAAAAGGAATAAATAACACATGTGTAAAAAGATGTGTAAAGTCAAAGACTCTTCCTTGTGAGTGCAAAAATACAATAGGCTCTAAAAAATAGATACCTATAGAAAAAGCCACAAATGATGCCAATATAAGATACCCAATATACTGCTTAATAAATTGATACGCAATGATTTCAATAGCAAAAGCAATCCCCGTGATAGGACTCACAAATATAGCGGCAATCCCACTACTCGCTCCAATACTTATCATCATTTTTACTAGCATAGAAGGAAGCTTGAACCATTTGTGCACATGGTAGGCTATCATTGCACCTATACTTGCACTAGGTCCCTCTGTACCAACAGTAAACCCTGTCGAAAGTGAGAGCGCTGAAGCAAATATTTTATAAAAAAGTGTTTTTAACGATAGTTTCATCTTATTTGCCATAATAGAGTCAGCAACTTCATTTAATCCATACTCTTTCACATTGGAGTCACGAGAAACAATATAGTTAACAATAAAGATGGCAATGGTAGGTAGTGCATAGATGTACCAAACAGGTAGCGTAGGTATAGTTTTGATGGGATCACCCATAAAAAAGAAATACGTTAAAAAAGTAATCAAAAGACTATAAAAAGCAATAAAAAATCCACTTAAAAGTCCAGTAAGTATAGAAGCAATAAGAAGCTTGGCAATCATAGGCATTACTTTGAATAAATTTAGGAAATTCTATTGTAACGCATAAAGTTTGAAAGCTTTGTAGTTTTTAAAATAGTTTTAGTTTTTTTTCATCAAATAACCCAATATGGGTAGATAATACAGTTTTAGAATATGAATGTCGAAAGTTATACTATGGGGACTTAGGATTATTTTTCATACACATACCTTTGTTATCATTTGAGTTATACTTCAACTAAAATACTTTCTATAGGATACATCATAATCAAAAAAATGCTATTTATCTGTTAACAAACTAACATTGGTTACAATAGTTTGAAAAAAGGGAACTACTATGCTCAAAGAACTTCTGCATACCTTTCACCTTGAAGATATACAGTCAACGGAACATCCTTCAGACTTTATTGTGAAAGACCCTTACAATATACTTATTTTAAGACTACCCGAAGTACAAAATGAACGTATAGTGACACTCTCATATGCCTTTGTTGTACATGAACAAACATGCTATCTTTACGATAGAGAGAGTGAAGAGCTTAATGAAATAGGTTCATTAGCCCAAATGAATGAGTTTCTTGATGATAAAATTGAGTTGCTCATTAAAAAAGTAAAGTCCTACCACTATGAAGTAGAAAATCTGGAAGAAGCACTCTATGATGAAAACTATGACAGTACATTTATGGAAAAATGGCTCACATACAAAAAAAATACTTCACTTATCTACCGACTCATGTTCCATGCGACACTCTCATTTGAACTATTTATTTCACATCATAAACGACATAACAGTGCAAACTTCGAAGAACTTGCTTATGCAGACTTGTTAGAACATATGGAACGCATTCGAGATATGGCACAAGATGCCATGGACAGACTCGATCATTTGTATGACTTTTATCGTGCTAAAGTTGATGAAAAGATGAATAGAAATGTCTATTACCTCACTCTGCTTTCTGGTCTCTTCCTGCCACTTACACTCATCACAGGGTTTTTCGGGATGAATACGGGGGGACTTCTCTGGACGGGTGACCCACAGGGTACATGGAAAGTCATAGGCATCTCTATCGTACTCGAACTTCTCTTCTTTCTACCCTTTTATTTTCTAAATAGAAAGAAATCCAAACAGTAGATACTGTACTTTATCAACTAATTTGACACCAAAGAAAGTGTATCAATCTTGTAAAAATCTTTGAGTTCTTTGTAGAGTTCTGGGAAATGGGTATGTAGACTGTGTGGTGCTTCGAAAAATCGCTCTGTAACTACCGCAAAAAATTCTGCTTCATTCGTTGCAGCGTAGCTTCCAAGTAGTTTATATTTGCCCCATTCTCTATCTTTGATGGCTACATCATTAAGTTTTTGATACTCTCCATATAAGACGGAAGTCCACTCATGATACTTTGAGTTTTCAAGTGGAGGAACACCATCTATTTCTCCATCCATAAAGTCTATCTCATGTGCAAACTCATGGATGATGACATTGTCATGTCGTAAATGATAGGCTTCAAATTTTACATCATGCCAGACAAGTATCACCGTATCATTTGCAGACTGACCATCAATGATAAAATCTTCTTTAGTATAAATACCACCATTTTCTCTGACATCTTTTAATACCACAGGAGAGGGATAAATAATGATTGTGTCAAGGTTATCATAGCAATTGTCTGTCTCTATATGCAAAAGTAGCAAACAGGCATAAAAAGCAATAACGATTTTCATCTCATCTGTCACCTCCATCTTCACACCGATAAACTCTTTTGTATAGACAAAACGTATGATGGATCTTTCAATCTTTTGCTTGTCTGTATCTGAGAGGTTTTTATAGTGTGGTAACTTTGAGAGTAGTTTTCTATGTGACTCTTTAAAAGGTGTCTTTTCTATATATATTAGCTTTTGCTTTTTTCTATAGGCAAAGAATAGATAAAGGGTAAATAAAGCAATACCTCCCAAAAGAACAAAATAGATTAGTCTGAGATAATAAGCTTCTATAGAATTTCCTTTACTGGTTAATCAAGATTTTCAACATGCCTTTTTGATTTAACATTGTTCCTTGGCTGAGAGAGTTTTTTTCATTTTTGATCTAAGGCTTTAAAATAATGAAACATCGCTATCTCTCCAAAATATGGACCAAAAAGATTGAGTACGGGAATAAAATTAAACAGCGTGGCTACAAAACTGATAAACCATACTGCTTTTCTATGTGTTTTGATGTGTTGCTTATCTACATTTGCCATACTAAGCGAGAGTGCATCATAACTTATAGTATCTTTGGTAAGCCACATCCACAGTGCACTCTGCGTAAAAATATTAATAACGGGAATAAAGAGTAGAGGAAAAGCGACTATAGACAAAAGTATAAAAATAAAACTGTCTTTAAGTGTATACCCAATAGACGAGAAAAGATGGTCTCTTACCACAGGTGCCTCGCTAAAATGTCTTTTTTCTACAGAGATAATGAGAGGTTCACTAAAAAGACTTGCCACAAAGAGCATGGAGACGATAATCGCATTATAAATAATATAAAAGCCTATCAAGAATGCAATGCCTTTTTCGATAGTCTCAAAAGGAAGCCAAGTCAGAAGTTTCAGAAACTGTGCATAAATGTAGTCCCCTTTAAAAAACCAAATCACACTCCAGAACACAGTACTTCCCAGAGCGACCCAAAGAGAAAAAGATGTATATTTTTCTTTCGAAACAGATCTTAGAATAAAGTTTCCAAAAAAAGCAAATACCAGTGCAAATGTCAGAAGGATGAGCTGGAGCCAAATAAAAGCAGAAAGCATCCATGCCCCGTTAGAACGTACCATGGAGAAAGGTATCCACCCCAAAATATGACTACTGATACTGATGAGATAATCCCAAGAAAGCAGCCCAATTACTATCCATATTCCACTCAGTAATATCCCACTGATGAGTGCATACTTCATGGTATGCCATTGTAATATTTCTCTAAATCCAAATAAGATTGCCTGCATGGTATTTTTCATCTGTTATTCCTCTTATATTCTAAACATAAACATATTGAACACCCCACCAAAAAGTGTCGATAGCAATCCAAAAACTGCAAAAATGACAATCATTGCGGGAATCGCTGCAAAAGCTAACTTTACCAATAATACCACTAAATCCATAAAAGGAATATCAATACCTTTAAGTACAATTCTTTTTTCTTCATTTTCCATTATTTTTCTCCTATAAAATTTTTTATTTCATTTTCTATATTTTCAATTAAACTTGTATTTGTCTGCTTTGTAATAACTCTATGCGTCATCAGACGAAGCACAATTTCAATAATAAATGCCAATACAAACCCACCCGCAATAAAATACCCCACATCAGGGATATGCTTAGAGGTATAGTTGAGTGCCAAGACTATAGCCACGGCAATTGTTACAATGGCTAAAACTATTAAGAATTTTGAAGCCTTGGTATCTTTTATTTTGAAAAGGTGTCCTATGTGTACTAATGCATGTATGAAAAGGATAGAGATAGACCCAATGGCTGCAATTTCAGTAAGGTCAAAAAAGAGCACAAATGCGATTAAGATAACAGTACTCACAATAAGCCCTTCACTACTGTGCCACACATTACGCTTGTAGACTTTAGGAAGCTCTCCATTTTTTGCCATTTGGTAGGTCACATTGGTCACTGCATAAAGGTTGGCATTGATAGATGATGCCGTTGAGATAAGTGCAGCTACAGCCATAATGGTAAAGCCTATGTGTCCAAAGGCTGGTTTTGCTGCTTCTGCCAAGGCATAGTCCTGCGCTTTGATGATTTCAGGTAAGGGTAAATTACCAAAAACTGCAAACGTCACTGCAACATATAAAACCATTACAAGAATTATCGCCACCATCATAGATTTTAACATCAATTTTCCAGGATCATCCATATCTTCTGCTGTATTGGTTATCACCCTAAAGCCTTCAAAAGCAAAAAA
>DRQB01000043.1 GCA_011330645.1 Campylobacterota bacterium
CGAAGTTCAAAATTCCCGTTGTGGATGGAATCTTCAAATTCAGATGTTAGATGCTCACATAATCTTTTATCAACCTCAAATGCTGTGACATTTCGAACTTTTACAAGTTCTTTGGTTAAATCACCTAAGCCAGGCCCAATTTCTGCGACTTTTAGATCGTCTTTGGGCATCGCTTGGATGATTTTATGAAGAACGGTGTCATCCTTCAAAAAGTTTTGACCAAATTTCTTAGAAGCGAATTCGGCTAAATTTTCAATAATCATACTATAATATACCTTTATATTACACACTAACCCATACTTGGGATAATTTTTGTATAATTCTACCATAATATATCCTGATTAGTATGATAACTTTACAAAACGAGTATTTCTGTAATGTTCTCATAAAATCAGAATCCAAAATGAAAAGAGATGCTTAAATGGATTATTTCGCAAAACGTATCATTCCGTGCCTTGATGTCAATGAAGGACGCGTGGTTAAAGGCGTTAATTTTGTAGGACTACGTGATGCAGGAGATCCTGTAGAAGTGGCACGTCGTTACAACGAAGAGGGTGCAGATGAGATTACCTTTCTTGATATTGGTGCGAGCCATGAAGGACGTGATACTATTGTAGATGTAGTAAAAAAAGTAGCACAGGAAGTGTTTATCCCACTTACTGTAGGTGGAGGCATACGTGAATTGCCAGATATCTATAATCTTCTCAATGTCGGATGTGATAAAGTGAGTATTAACTCTGCTGCTATTAAAAGACCAGAGTTTATAGAAGAGGGTGCGAAGCGTTTTGGTTCGCAGTGTATTGTGGTTGCGATTGATGCAAAGCAGGTAAGCGAGAATAAATGGAATATATTTACCCATGGCGGACGTAACGATACAGGTATCGATGCATTGGAATGGGCAAAAGAAGCCTATGATAGGGGTGCAGGAGAACTGCTTGTTACTTCTATGGATGCGGATGGTACGAAAGCAGGCTTTGATAATATATTAAATAAAAAAATCTCAGAACTTGTAAATATCCCTGTGATTGCTTCAGGTGGTGCGGGTACCATGAAGCATATTGAAGAGGCATTTACGCTAGGTAATGCAGATGCAGCTTTGGCAGCTTCTATTTTTCACTTTAAAGAGATTGACATATTAGAGTTAAAAGAGTATCTTCGCACAAAACATATTCCAGTAAGGATGTAAGATGATTATTTGTGCAGGGAAAACGGAACAGTTTGACTTTGCTGTACCTGTAGGTGTAGGGATGCTAGAAGTAACGATGAATCTTACACGTTTGTGTATGGCAGAAAAGCCAAAGTTTTTGCTTTTTGTAGGTACTGCAGGAAGTTACGGAGAGAAGAAGATATTTGATATTGTTGAGTCTAAGACGGCGGCAAATATAGAGAACTCTTTTTTTACAGGCGGTTCTTATACTCCCATAGATAATGTTGTCTCATCGGTAGAGGATGTTTCACGTGAAACACTTGTGAATTCTTCAAACTATATTACTACAGACAAAACTTTAGGTAAACACTATATGGCTCAAAATATTCACTTGGAAAATATGGAATATTTTGCAGTACTAAAAGTAGCACAGTCTTTTGGGATTTCTGCTGGAGGTGTTTTCATCGTTACAAATTATTGCGATGAAAATGCCCATGAAGATTTTTTGAAAAATCAAAAAGAAGCGATGGAAAAACTCAGCGCTTATATAAAGAAGTAAGTATGAATAAAACAGGAATTAAAATTCAGTACAGCGAGGCACTAAATGCAGAGTCGTAAAATAATACAAGATTTAACCAAAGAAGAGTTGGCTGAGACTATTAGACCAGCTTTTAGAGCCAAACAAATTTACCATTGGATTTACCATCAGTATGCGACATCATTTGATGAGATGAAAAATCTCCCAAAAGATATGAGAGAGAAACTCAATGAAGAATATACCGTCTCTCCACTCAAACAAGTGATGGTACAAAACTCTAAAGATGGCAGTCGTAAATATTTGTATGAACTTCATGATGGACATACGGTTGAAGCGGTACTGTTACTGATGAGAGATAAAGAGTATCATGAAGATGGCTCTGTAAAGCATCAGGAGCGCTATACAGTGTGTATCTCCTCTCAGGTAGGGTGCAAGGTAGGGTGTGCCTTTTGTTTGACCGCAAAGGGCGGTTTTATGCGAAATTTGACTGCTGGTGAAATAGTAGAGCAAGTACGTCTCATCAAGAAAGACAATGACATTGCTGCCAACCGTCGTGTAAACCTTGTCTATATGGGTATGGGTGAACCACTTGACAACTTAGCAGAGGTTGCCAAGTCAGTAAAAATCTTTGCTGATGAAGAGGGCATGGCGATAGCCACCCATAGACAAACTATCTCAACCTCGGGACTCTCAGCGAAGATAGAAAGACTAGGGAAAATGGAGCTTGGTATTAACCTTGCCATTTCACTTCATGCGGTAGATGATGAACTGAGACAAACCCTTATGCCTATTAACAAAGCATATAACATTGCATCTATCATCACTGCGGTAAAAAACTTTCCTGTCAATGACAGAAAAAGGGTGATGTTTGAGTACCTTGTCATCAAAGATGTCAATGATGATATCTCTGCAGCAAAGAAATTGCTTTCACTTCTTGATGGTATAAAAGCAAAGGTGAATTTGATTTACTTTAACCCATATGGTGGTACAGAATTCAAACGTCCAAGTGAAGCTGATATGCATAAGTTTCAAGACTATTTAACAAAGCGTGGATTACACTGTACGATACGTGAATCTAAAGGATTAGATATCTCTGCTGCCTGTGGACAGTTAAGAGAACAAGAGTTAGAAGGAGAAGTGTAATGGGTAGTGTCGATATTGCGTTGTTAGGTATTATTGTTGTGGTTGCTGTTATTGGGCTAGGGTGGTTAATGAAGGAAATGAACTCTTAGTGTTTGGATATTGTTTCACGTGAAACTTTTGTGGGATGCTGTTCTTGCAGCACCTTTAATTATAATTTTTCTTTCTTTATTCAACTTTCTTTTTATCCAAACTGTGGCGTTGTTTTTCTCTTTACTTTTCTAGAAAAGTAAACAAAAGTCGTCGCTGTTCTCGAATCGCTTCTCTTACAAGGTCGTTCACAGCGACAGGTTTTTTTAATTGATGGATGGGCTATCGCCATAGTCAGATTAATAAATAAAAACA
>DRQB01000044.1 GCA_011330645.1 Campylobacterota bacterium
AGTCACAAAGTGCATTGATGTAGGCTTTGGCTTCTCGAATCGTGGCTGTGAGATTATACTCTGCACGCGTATCTTCATCTAGCCAATCCATGTTATCAAACTCTATCCAGTCTGCGCCCCATAACGCTATTTTGTCTATACGTTTTTTCATAAGAGGCAATATGCCCGTTGTTGTTTCAGAGACAAAAAACTCATCTGGCCAATCTGGCCATGCAGTAGGTGTCAAATATGGTTCTAATGTGGCAAAGTCATCTCTATAGTTTTCACCTGTTCCTGCGGAGATATAGCCACTAACCTGATTACCTTTGGCTTTAACCTGTGAAACATAAGGACCAATATCATCTTCTAAAGCATCCAAGAGCACATACGCTTCCCTTGCCTGTGCCAAAATTTCATCGATATGGTCTGCAGCATAATTTTCCTGATAGGCTTGATTATAGACAGGTATGGGATTATGTGTACTTGAAGATACACTATTGTTTGTTTCATTCTGTCCCGAACTCCCACAACCAACTATAAAAAATATACTTGCAATATACATACTTATTTTTTTTAACATTTTATATCCTTAAAATAGAATATTTTTACATTCACACTTCATTATACTATAATAGTAAAAAGGAGTATAAATGCATAATAAACTACAGCTTATATTTATACGCATCTACTTTGTGATAGTAAGCCGTTTATTTCCCTCTTTGGCAGTCGTCTCTGCGCATAGGTTTTTTCACTATCCTATCAAAAACAAAAAAACCAATCCTAATGAAAAAGCACTACCAGAAGCCAAAAAATTCAATATAAAACTCTATAATGATGTCATACTTCAAGGGTATAGATGGGGAAATGAAAACCATCCTATAGTTTTTTTAGTACATGGTTGGTCTAGTACATCAAAAAGTATGAGCCATTTTACTGATATTCTCCTCAAACACAACTACCAAGTAATCTCCTATGATGCCATTCGTCATGGTGAAAGTAGTGGAAAACTGTCAGACTTAGCAAGTTGGGCGGACAGTGTACATGCAATATTGGACTATGCAGGTGAAGTAGAATGTATTATCGCACACTCCTTTGGCTGTGCAGCTGTGACTGTGGCTTCAAAGTTAGGACTACATACTAAAAAACTTATATTTATTGCACCTATCCATAATGTTGATACAATTCTAAAACGTTTTGGAGAACAATTGTATATTCCCACATACATCTTAGAAAGAATGAAACAGTATACCTGGGAATATAATCAACAAAGATTTGAAACATATGGTAAAGACCTGGAAGATATCTTTCATTCCAAGTTTCATGTACCCACACTCATTTTTCATGATTTAGAAGATAAAGAAGTACCCATAGAAAATTCTAAAATGTTATGTCAAAAATGGCCTTGGGTAATCCTAAAAAAAACACAAGGTTTAGGACATAGAAGAATTCTATATGATGAGACTGTCGTCAACGAATCACATGCGTTTATTCGTGATACCCTTAAGTTAGATTAGGCATAATTTCCTATGGCTAAACTATTTGCGAAGATAGGACAGAAAGCTACGGGACTCTGACTCAGAGTTAGCCGAGTTATGTATATTTGTATGATAAAAGGAAAACAATGCAAAAAATCATGATGAGCCTTGCACTTTCTAGCCTCTTACTTGTAAGTGGCTGCAGTGATAAGAAAAAAGAATCAAAACCAATTGCAAAACAGGAAACACAAAATCAAAAGATTTCTGAAAAAGAGTTGAATACTATTGAAGACACAAATAAACAAGAAGCAGTCCAACCCTTTAAACCCAGTATCGAAACGAACATTATACAAGAAGAAGTCATCACCGAGAGCTTAGATGACCTTGAGACAGATGCATTTAAGACGATTCAACCACAGATTACAGAAGAGATGCAAAAAATCCCTAATTGTTTAGAAAAAGCAGAAACGAAAGAAGAAGCATTTGCTTGTAGTAAACAGCTAAGAGCACTCAATAAAGAACTGGCTGTGGCTATGGGTGATTTTAGAGATGATGGGCCAGAAGGTTATGATGATGATTTTGTTTGGGATGAAGAAACAAAAGTCAATATGATTAAAGAAATTGAAGCAAGTATCGTAGGAATGCAATCTATGCAAACCTGTATTGAAGTCTCTAAAACACCCAAAGAACTTGAACAGTGTTTAGAACATTAGTATCACTTTTTCAAAGAAATACTTAAAGACTTTTGAGCCAAAAGAGTGAGAAGTATCCAAATAAGATAAATCACTCCAAACATCTCCAAACTCTCCTCTATTGTATAAAGTGTACAATAGAGCACTGTGTCTGTACCATTCAGACTAGCTTCATTTGCACCTAAGAGTTCAAACCCTATGGCTCCACTTAAAAAGATAAAAGCTGCCAAGATAAAAGAACGAAATATTTTTTTCTCCATACGTAAAAAAAACCGTAAATACAAAAAACCTAAAATCACTAATAATAAACCATAAGAAAGTACCCATGGATAATGTAAATAGCCACTTGCATCTACAAATTTCTCCGTATAATCTCCTAATGTTTCATGTATTTTTGCACTTTCATCAAAACCTAAAAAGACAAAAACAAAACTTAAGCCAAGCCAATACTTATATTGCTCTTTTGTTTTTTCCTTTGCAACTTTAGCAAGTAAATAAAAAAGAAAACCAGCTATCAATAATAAGGCAGAAGAGAAAAGTGTTGGTAGGTTTGCTTCTTGATCTAAGTCTATCATTTGTACAAAATCAAACTGATCTGGGTTGTCTATAGAAAAATAGATAAATAACATAATAATATTAGCAAGGATAAGTAACATAGCCATTATAGATAGAAATTTGATAATTCCTGAACTATGAAATGTGATTTTCATAAAGTACCTTTTAATTTTTAGATATATAGTTTCAAATCATACATCAATTTATATAAATATGTGACGTAGCATAACTTAGGCTTAACACTTAGGTAATTATTTTAAGGTACGTTACAAAAATTTTGTGTCATAATAACTCATAGCTAAACTATTCGTGAGGATAGGGCAGAAAGCTACGGGTCTTCCACAAGAAGATAGCCGGGTTGCATAAGAAGCAATTGACGGTTATCAATCAATCATACATTATTCATTGTCAACCGTCTCAAACTTACACTTATGTATAAAAGGGGACAAGATGAAAACAACTAACAAGATTAGTTCGTTCATAGGCGGCATAGTCATAGCATTTGCTATTACTTTATTTTTACCATCAGCAGCAAATGCTACATGGGGTAATTATAACCATGGTTCTAAGGCTCATGGGTCAAGTAATCATGGTTCAAAAGCACATGGCTCTAAAAATCATGGTTCTTCATGTAATACAGATTCACATGGTTCAAACAATCACGGTTCAAAAGCGCATGGCTCAAACAATCATGGTTCAAAAGCACATGGTTCAAAAGCACATGGTTCAAACAATCATGGATCTAGTACTCACGGATCAAGCAATCATGCTAAGAAATGTAGTAAATATAAAACTTTAGCATATAAATATCTTAAAAAATATTACAAATGTTATAACTACAAATACTATAAAAAATATGTCTATTACATCAAAAAGTATAAACAATGTCAGTCAACAGTCTCAGTAGATTGTAATAAATATAAAATACTAGCTGATAAATATCTTGCGGCTTATAATAGAACTGGCTATAGCTGTTATCACAGATATTATCAATACTATTTAAACCTTTACAAAAAATGTGAAGCAAACACACGTCAAGTTGGTAAAGTATGTGGACAAGTATTTGAAGATACAAACAGTAATGGTAGTTATGATGCATCTGATAAACGTTTAGCCAATGTTACAGTAAAAATTACCGATTCAAAAGGAAATGTACAATCAGTAACAACAAACAATAAAGGATATTATTGTGCCAGCAATGTAGCAGTGGGTACAGCATCTGTAGATATCGATGAAAGTACTTTAGCTGATAATCCAACACAAGTTGTAGGAACAGACCCAACAGATGTAGATGTCAAAGCTGATACTAGAAATTGGGAAGAGAGAAATGGATTCACATTCCCTATCCCAACAGGAAAAGTATGTGGTACTGTTTATGAAGATCTTAATGGTAATAATCAACAAGATGCTGGAGAAGTAGGTACTGCTGGGATTAGTGTAAAAATCATTGATGCAAACGGAGATACTCATATAGTAACTACTGATGATACTGGTAAATATTGTGAAGATATTGTTGAGGGTTCAGCTTCGATTACTGTTGATGAAACAACTTTACCAACAAATGCTACACTTACTGCGGGTGAAAATCCAAATGATATTACCGTAGTTGCAAATAAAAATAATCCAGCAGGTACTGATGGATATACCTTACCAACCCCAACAGGTACCGTATGTGGTTTTGTTCTTGTCGATGGACAAGGTCAAGCAAATGTAACTGTTACATTAATGGATTCAGAAGGTAATACACATTCAGAAATCACCAATGCAAATGGTAAATACTGTTTTGAAGATATTCCACAAGGTGATGCAACAGTTGATGTTGATGATACAACACTACCAGATGAAGCAGAACTTACAACAGGAGAAGATCCAAGTGATGTAACGGTAGTTGCAAATACTGAAAATGATGCAGGAACAGATGGTTATACTTTACCAATTCCTGTTGGAACAGTCTGTGGTTCTGTACTTGTAGATGGCAATGGTCAAGTAGATGTTACCGTTAATATTGTAGATGCAAATGGCGATACACATTCTATAGTAACGGATGCTGATGGTAAATATTGTCTGCCAGGTCTTCCAGAAGGAGATACAACAGTAACCGTAGATGAGACAACACTGCCTGCTGGTGTAGTACAAGTTCTTGGAGATAATCCAAATACAATAACTGTCATAGCTAATAAAAATAATGATGCAGGTATCGATGGATATACTATTCCTGATCCTGTAGGTACAGTATGTGGTGTCATTGTTGAAGATAGCAATGGTAATGGTGGATATGATGCAACAGATACTAGATTAAGTGGTGTGACTGTACGTGTTAGAGATGTAAATGGTGATATCATGGACGTTGTCACGGATGACTTTGGTTCATGGTGTGCAAGAGACTTACCTGTCGGTACAGTTAAACACGATGTTATCGAAAGTACATTACCAACAGACTATGTACAAGTATTTGGAACTGATCCACAATTTATCGATATTGTTGCAGGAGAACAAGTACATGCAGGTATCGATGGATATGCTATTCCACAAAATACTGGAACTCTGTGTGGTACAGTATTATTAGACTATCAAGGTGCAGCCAATGTAACGGTTAAAATCACTGATGTGAATGGTGATGTACATGTTGGAACAACTGATGCTGATGGGAAATATTGTATTCCTAATATTCCTGAAGGGGATGCAACAGTTACGGTAGATGATAATTCATTTACACAAACAGTTAAACATGTCTTTGGAGAAAATCCAAATACTGTTACTGTCGTTGCTGATGCAGAAACTCCTGCAGGAACAGATGGGTATATTACATGTAGCTGTCAAGTAAATCCAAACCCATAATATAACTTATGAAGAAGGCCTTATGCCTTTCTTCATACACCTCCATTCATCTTTATTTAACAAAACACTTATTTCTTTTCATATATTTCATACCATCAAATTATCTATATTATTCCTGTACTTATCAAGAGATATTTTCTCTCAAATTATATAAGTTTAGCATTTAATGGAAGGTGTTAGAGGAAGTGTTATTTATTTCGAAAAAAAATTTTATCTTTTTTCGGAGTATTTAAAAACTCATTTTTGAGTGAAGATTTTCAGCCATAAAGGTATATTGCTTACTCTAATACAGATACTTCTTCACTTTCGAGTATTTCTTCTTCTGCAGTGATGACCTCTTCAATCTCACTTAGTACATTTACTTCTGCTTTCTCTTTTTTAAAAAGTTTAAATAAATCTGAAAGTGTATCATGCATATCACAACGATCAACTATCATATCGATGAGTCCATGTTCAAGCAGGAACTCTGAACGCTGAAAGCCTTCGGGAAGGTCAACGCCCACTGTTTGCTTAATAACCCTCTGTCCTGCAAACCCAATCAATGCACCTGGTTCTGCCATGATAATATCACCTAGCATCGCAAATGATGCCGAAACACCTCCCATGGTAGGGTCTGTTAGGATAGAGATAAAAGGAAGCCCTTTTTGGTGCAGTCTATTCAGTGCCGCAGAGGTTTTAGACATTTGGAGGAGTGAATAAGTACTCTCTTGCATTCTAGCCCCACCCGAAGCAGAAACGATGATGTATCCACACTCTTTTTCTATGGCTCTTGTGATACCTCGAACGATTTTTTCACCTTCAACACTCCCAAGGCTTCCACCCATGAAAGAAAAGTCAAAGACTGCTATTTCTACTGGCTCACCACCAATCGTACAGCTACCACTCATCACTGACGATGTTTTACCTGTTTTAGCTTTGGCTTCTTCCAAACGTTTTTTGTATGATTTTTTATCTGAAAACTTGAGGGGATCAATAGGTGTCAAATTATTATCCATCTCAATAAAAGACCCTTCATCAACAATAGATGCAATACGTTTTTCAGCGGCAATACGGAAGTGGTGATTACATTTTGGACACACATTTTGTTTGGCTTCAACTTCTTTATAATACATCAATGAAGTACATTTAGGACATTTTATCCACTGATTGGGTGTTTCTTGTTTTACTTCATCTTTTTTAAATAAATTTCCAAACATCTTCTCTCCTAGATACTTTTAATTAAACTTTCAATTTTTAAGGCAATCGCTTTTTCTTTTGATACTATAACATAATCCTCTTCAACAATCACTTCAAGCCCCTCACAAAGTGCCAATCCTGCTGCAAAATCGTAAATACGAAACGAACCCATATAAAGCACATAATTGACTGAGCGCGCATATGCTAAAGAGAGTGCAATAGCTCCTGGTGCTCTAAATTTGAGTTTTTCCTGATCTAACAGTGCTACCAAAGTAGGATTTGCATAGGCTTTTTCAAAGAGTCCTACTTCTGCATGTGGTGCAGTATGTGGGGTGTGAAATGTAGGAGAGAAAAGCTTACCTTGTTGTATGCCATCTGCTACAGTCGTAAAAAATATATCACTATTCCCAAGGTTACAGACGATAGCTGCATCCAGCAATCCCTCTTCGTTTATTTTCGCTACAGAAGTACCATAAAAAGGGAAAAGGGAAAGTGCATTGGCAGAGCCATCTATGGGGTCGATGATGATTTTAGCTTCACCCTCTCCAATGATACCTGACTCTTCAGACTCTATCTGCCCAAAGGAGCCTAAATACTTGACAAAGATAGCCTCAGCCATCAAATCAAGCTTGGAACTCATATCTCCCCCTGCTCCTACTTCAGTTTTTTCAAACCAAGAGGCATCAAAGCCATCTTGAATAGCTTCTTTTATCTCTTCGTTGGCTTTGATACAGGCTGCGATGAAAGGGGTCATAGGTTTGTACTATTCGCCTTTTTTATCTGCTGCAATAGTTGGCTTCACACCACGAGGGGCAACCATCCAGAACTTACGTATCTCTGTTCTAAAGTTTTCTAAGATGTATGTAGCTCTTTTAGAACCTGTTTTTGCTGCATAGTCTTTCAACAATGCTTTAAGCTCAAACATCTCTGTATCCCACTCATCAGTGTCGAT
>DRQB01000045.1 GCA_011330645.1 Campylobacterota bacterium
ATCGATAATATCTTTAGATTTGCACAATCAGGTTCTGAAATGTCTGCACTTCTTGGACGTATCCCTTCAGCTGTTGGTTACCAACCAACACTTGCAAGAGAGATGGGTGCACTTCAGGAGCGTATTACATCAACGACTAAAGGTTCAATTACATCTGTACAAGCTGTATATGTTCCTGCGGATGACTTGACGGATCCAGCTCCAGCTTCTGTATTTGCTCACTTGGATGCAACAACAGTACTTAACCGTTCTATTGCGGAAAAAGGTATCTACCCTGCGGTTGATCCACTTGATTCAACATCTAGAATGCTTGATCCACAAATTGTTGGTGAAGAGCATTACGGTATTGCAACTGGTGTACAGCAAATTCTTCAAAAGTATAAAGACCTTCAAGATATCATTGCGATTCTTGGTATGGATGAGCTTTCAGAAGATGACAAACTTGTGGTTGAAAGAGCAAGAAAGATTGAAAAATACCTTTCTCAGCCATTCCACGTTGCTGAAGTATTTACTGGTTCTCCAGGTGTTTATGTAACACTTGACGATACTATTGCAGGATTTAAAGGTCTTCTTGAAGGTAAATATGATCATATGAATGAAGCAGCATTTTATATGGTTGGTAACATGGATGAGGCTATTGCTAAAAACGATAAGATTAATGCTAAATAAGCATTAATCTTTAAAGGATTAATATGGAACTCATGAAACTAGAAATCATCACGCCAAATGGTGTGATATTTGATGGTGAAGTTAAACAAGTGAACTTACCAGGTTCTGAAGGTGAATTCGGTGTTTTAGCGGGTCACGCAACTTTGGTATCTTTATTAGATACAGGTGTTATCGTTTATGAAAGAGCAGATTCTAAAGAAGTAGCAGTTGCTATTAATTCAGGATATGTAAAAGTCGATGAAGTGAAAACAACATGTATCGTAGACGGTGCTGTAGCTATCTCGGGGGAAGACAGTGATCTTGCCAAAGCTCTGGAAGCAGCAAAAGAGTTATTAAAAAGTACAGAAGCATCTAGTACTGCTATCGCCTCTGCGGTTAGTAAAGTTGAACAAATTGGAAAGTCTTTCTAAATTGGATGCTCTTCTTAATTATTTCATCCATGGTAGTGCAATAACTTTTATTGTACTCCTTGGGTTGTCTATTTATTTTATTGCTACATTCTGGATATTTTTAGATAGATTCTATGTGATTAATTCACGTATAGCTTCAGAAGCCAAATCACTTAAATCACTCTACACAGGTCAGTCAAAATCAGTGGCAAGTAATTCACTTATTTTTACTTATCTGTCTCGTGTAAATAAACCAAACAAAGCCATTCTTGAAGCTGCATCATCTGATGCGATTAGGGTCTCTACCAAAGGGCTTACATGGCTTTCTATTATCGCTTCAACTTCACCATTTATTGGATTGTTTGGTACAGTGATAGGAATACTTGAAACATTTTCAAGGTTAGGTGAACAATCGAGTGCCTCTTTAAGTGTAGTTGCACCTGCTATCTCAGAAGCACTAATAGCCACTGCTGCTGGTATTGCCGTAGCCATTTTTGCTTATACCTTTCATCTTATTTTAAAACGTAAAGCCTACGAACTCTCTTCTTTACTCTCTTCCCAATCAGAAGTCATACTCTCTCAGGTAAGTGAGGACTAAGATGTTTAGTTGGGATGATAGTCCAGACTTAAACATTACACCTTTGGTTGATGTGATGCTTGTTTTAATGGCTATTTTGATGGTCACAGCGCCTACGATTACTTTTCAGGAACAAATTGAGCTACCTCAGGGTTCAAAGACTGTTAAAGTAGTAAAACCTAAAACCCTCACTATCCGTATGGATAAAAATAAAAAAATTTATTTAAAAAATGATACCTATGGATTGGATACTTTTGCTGATGACTTTGTGAACCAGTCTGTTAAATATGATAAGAATTCTGAAGTTTATATCCGCGCAGATAAAGGCCTACTTTATGACAATGTGATTTATTTACTAAAAAGTGTAAAAGCAGCGGGTTTTGAGAAAGTATCGCTGATTACAGAATAAGAGATGTTTATGCTAGAAAAATCTCCTAAATTTTTATGGGGTGCTATTTCTCTTGCTATTTATTTTACTGTAGTGGGATTACTTGTGTATTATTTCAACACACGTCATATTGATAAATCTAAGCACTATGTGAAAAAGGATGAACATCGCATTCAAGTTGCACTTGCTTCTCCTAAAAAAAAGCATAAATCCAGACCTAAACCTAAGACAAAACATATTTCAAAAACTAAAGTGAAGCCAAAGCCAAAACCGATAAACAAACAGAAAATAAAAGATACAAAGAAAAAGATAATTAAAGAAAAGCTTGTTAAAAAACTTAAAAAAAAGAAAGATGAAAACTTAACAAAACTAAAAAAATCTAAAACAAAAAAAATCCAAAACAAAAAACGCAAAAAAGTTAAAAATAAAAAAACGATAGATCTTTTTTCTCAGATCAAGGCAAAGAAAAAAAAGATTGATATTAAAATGACAGACAAGCCGGTAGTTAAGAAATCAAAAAAGAACATTATTAAAGTATCAGATGCAGCTCCAAGTGCAATTGAACGTATCAATAACGCTTTAAAAAATAAAAAACATAGTGATAGTGGTGTTGAAAATGCATATTTTGCGCATGTGCAAAATATGTTGGAAAGTTGGCCAGCACAAAGTGATTTTTTAGGAGAGAAAGCAACCGTGACTTTATATATTAAGCCATCTGGGATGTTTGAGTTCCAGGTAACTTCTGGTAGTAACAATGAAGCCTTTAGTCATTCAGTTATGGATTTTTTAACACAATTGCAAAGTATAGGTTTTGGAAGACATAATGCAGGACGGAACTATGAATTTGAAGTTGAATTTTCTGCGAAAGAATAATCAGAATAATTCTTTGAATACACTTGTTAATTTTTTCATTTTGAAACTAAGGCTTGAATATAATCTGGAATGTTGTCTCTAAGAAGAGGTCTAATAGGTATAGGTTTATTCTGGTCATTGATTGCAACGAAAACAAATAAGGCATCACAAACTGAATATTCATCTCTACTGATGACACAGCGTGTTTCAAATGAAATATGCAAGGTGATGGATGTTTTTCCTATTTTAGTAACTTCTGCATAAATGGAAATAATATCTCCATTTCTGACAGGATGTTGAAAATGTAAATTATCAACAAACACTGTGACAGCTTTACCATGCATAACTTCCTCTACCATAATGGAAGCAGCTTTATCCATTTCTGCCATAATAAATCCTCCAAAGGCATAACCATTAGGATTGAGATTCTTGGGATAGACACGATTTCTTATAGATAAATAACGCATGTTAATCCTTCTCGTATTTTTTTTATTTTATAGTCTTTATGCGTAACGTGTGTGTAGTTGTAAAATATGAGACTGTTCATAGAAAAATTTCTTTGGATGACATTCTTATGCTACAATAGTGTCTTAGAGGAGTATTTTATATGAAAGAAAAATTTCAACAGTATTTATATAAGCTGATAGAATTAGAAGGCAGTGATTTACATTTAAAAGCTGGTTCAAAAGTACATATACGTGTCAATGGTGAATTACATACTTTAACAGAGAATACACTTAATAATGAAGATTTATTAAGTATTGCAGAAGTGATTTTGAGTACACCCCAATATAATGCGTTACTGGAGCATAAAGAATTAGATTGTTCATATAATTTAGAAAATAATAAGCGTTTTAGAGTTAACTTTTTTTATCAAGTACATGGATTAAGTATTGTTTTACGTATTATTCCTGAAGACATACTCTCGATTGATGCCTTGCATCTTCCTAAAATAGTTAAAAAATTAGCAGATTTGAATCATGGATTGGTATTGGTGACAGGGACAAGTGGATCGGGAAAGTCAACAACACTTGCTGCGATAATAGATAGAATCAATAAAACAAAAAGAAAACATATTATTTGTATTGAAGATCCTGTTGAGTATATACATACAGAAGATAAATGTTTAATCTCCCAACGTTCTGTGGGTACCAATACGCATTCCTTTGCAAATGGGTTAAGATCTGCATTAAGAGAAGATATTGATATCGTATTTATTGGAGAATTACGTGATTTAGAAACAGTAGAAATTGCATTGCATGCAGCAAATACAGGGCACTTGGTAGTTTCAACGCTTCATACATTAGATGCCAAAGAGACAATTTCACGTATACTAGCTATGTTTCCCAAAGAAGAACAAAGTCGTGTACGTATGACTTTATCTTTTTTACTTGAAGGGGTTATTTCTCAGCGACTTGTGACAACAAAAGAAAATGAGCGTATGCCTGCAGTAGAAGTAATGTTGAAAACAAAAAGAATCTCAGAACTTATTGCTGAAAATAGAGATGAAGAGATTTTGGAAAGTATTGAAAAAGGTAAAGAAATTTACGGTTCACAATCTTTTGATCAGTCATTATTTGAATTATATACACAAAATAAAATTACAAAATCTGTAGCACTTAGAAATGCGACCAATCCTTCAGATATGAGTTTACTGTTTCAAGGTATTAAAAAAGGAACTGGTTATGAAAATGTGCGTAATATAAAACAAACGAAGCGCAGTGCTTTTGAATTAAAGTAAATATAGTATTTAGTATAGAGTGATTTTTTGCTTTGATATTAATTAATGAAGATTTAACACAGCCTTGATATAATGCTTAATAAAAGACTATAATTAAGGAAGTATTTTTGAGAATTTTATTATTTATCCTCGTGTCATTAAATCTTTATGCAGCAGATGCAACACTTAAGATTCAAAAGGATGTAGAACAGCGTTCACGGATTGCATTAGTTGATGCTTCTCCTGTTGTTAACAATACATTTTTTAAAATTTTATTGTCAGATTTTAAAATATCTGGACATTTTTTAGCAGATACAACACATCACATCGGTGATGTAAATTCTAATTATTTATTGCCCGTACTAAAAAGTAAAGAGTATGTACTTAAATTTGCATTGTCTCAACAGACTGGTACGAAGTTAATTGTACGTTTACTAAAGGCATCAGACAGTACAGAAGTATTTCGAAAACGCTACGCCATTCCTACAAAAAATAAAATGCCATTTTTAGCACACAAGGCAGTAAGTGATATCAATAATGTATTAAACTATGCAGATATTTCATGGATCAATCGTTATGTAATATTTTCACGCTATACAACGCCTAGACATAGTGAAATTCTTTTAGCTGACTATACCTTTAATTATAAAAAAGTGATTATTAAAGGGGGACTGAATCTTTTTCCTAAATGGGCAGACCCTGAACAAAAAAGTTTTTATTACAGCGCGTATTCAGGACTCATGCCGGTATTGTATAAAATAAATATCTATACTGGGGTGAAACATAAAGTAGCTATGTCAGAAGGAATGCTTGTATGTTCTGATGTAAGTAAGGATGGCTCAAAACTATTATTGACTATGGCACCACATGGACAAGCTGATATTTATGAACTTGACTTAGGTACGCAGATAAAAACCAGAATTACCACATTTAATGGAATAGATGTTAATGGCAAATACATTGATGATGAAAGCCGTATTGTCTTTGTCTCCAATAGACTTGGTTATGCCAATATTTTTAAAAAATCTATACACTCTGCTGCGGTATCTCAGGTTGTGTATCATGGACACAATAATAATGCGGTGGATGCATATAAAAATAAAATAGTCTATTCAAGTAGAGAGAGTAAAAATAGTTTTGGTGCAAATACTTTTAATTTATATCTTACTTCATCTACAGGAACAGGTACACGTCCATTGACGACAACGGGAGCAAATCAGTTCCCAAGATTTTCTACGGATGGTTCGGTGATACAGTTTATCAAACATAGAGGACGAGGGTCATCTATTGGATATATAAATTTAAAAAGTCATCAAAGCCTGCTTTTCCCACTCTCTGGGCGAAAAATCCAATCGATTGATTGGTAGTACATAATAAAAGGATATATAATGACAACAAAATCACTACTCATCATAGCAACTATAGTAACACTATTTTTAAATGGCTGTAGTCAAAAAGCCCCTGAACTCAATGGTGCACAAACTGGTAAAAATAATGTGTCTGACGCAACCCAAATAGCAGGAGAGACTGTTTCGATTAATGAAAATACCTATGGTAATGAAAATAATAGCAATGGACAAAATGGAGTAAATGAAGGAAAATATAATAGTAGTAGCAATGGTTTCCAAAGTATTTATTTTGGTTTTGGAGATTATGGTATTTCTCCTGCTATGGAAAATCATATTGCTAGTAATGCGACTATTGTTCAAAATAGCAATGCTAAAGTAAAAATAGAAGGTAACTGTGATGAGTTTGGTACGGATGAATATAATTATGCACTTGGACTTAAACGTGCAAAAGCAGTAAAAGATAGTCTTATTGCACAGGGGGCTCCTGCGAGCAAAATGGTTATTATCTCTTATGGTGAGAGTAACCCTGTGTGTTCTAATCCTACGGATGGATGTTATGCACAAAATAGACGTGTAGATATTCGTTTGGCAAATTAGGAATATCTATGCAATATTTAAGAAAAATAACCTTGTTTTTTAGTCTAGGTACTGCTTTACTTATAGCGGAACCTTCCGTTTATGGTAACGGTAACAACGGATATTACACACCTGAAAAAACGATAGCTAAAAATAAAAAAACCATTGCTGTTTTACAAAGAAAAATTGCACAACAAAATGAACGAATAGATGGGCTTAGAAGTATTGTTGAAGGATTAAGTGCAACGGTACATGAATTGCAAGAAAACACATCATCACAACCAAGTAATAGTGATAACAGTCCATTACTAAAAGAGTTAGGATTGATGATAGATAAAATCAATGGTGACTATGTAAGTAAAGCTGAACTTCAAAAAGCATTGGCTGCTAAAGGTAAATATATCCCCTCAAGCAATGAGAAGAAAAAGAAGCCTAAGACTAAAGGTAATATAGATTCACTTCAAAGTAAAAGTACTAAAAAACTCTATAGTGAAGGAGTGAGGCTTTTTGTTAAAAAACGTTATGATGAAGCAAAGAAAAGATTTACAATTACTGATACAAAAGGATATAAACCTGCAGCATCAAATTATTATTTGGGTGAAATAGCCTATTATACAAAACAGTATGAAGATGCCATTTTTTACTTTAAAAAGAGTGCAGGGCTTTATGATAAAGCTTCTTACATAGATACTTTGCTTTTACATACTGCCGTTTCCTTAGAAAAAAATGGTGAAAAAGCACAGGCAAAAGCTTTTTATGAAAATATTATAGCCAACTATGAGGGACGCAAGTCTGCAAAAATAGCAAAACAGAAACTGAAGAAATTATAGATGTCCTTGTGTAAAGTTTTCTTTCTGTCTCTTTGTTGTTTGTGTCATAGTGCATTGGCAGAAACAATTCTATATGATGATGAAGAACCGGTTTTCCCTGTGATTAAAGAGCTTAAACATGAACTAGTTCCTGTTTCTAAAACGGTGTTTAAAGTCATCACTTTAGCTACAGGAGAAGAGAAAATTGTAGATTTAACAGGGCAAAACTTTGTCCTTGTTTCTGTACGAGAAAAAGGAAGTGATGGGCGTTTTTATGCGGTAGATAGTGATGGTACTGTATGGTGGAGTGGTGCTGTCACTTCTGGTGCTCCAGAATTTAGAAGTCCTTCAGGGGTGTTTCCTATTATTCAAAAGAAACGATACCATATGTCTACAGCTTTTCCAGATGAAAGTGGTATTAATAATATGGATTATATGATGAAATTTACACGTTTTGGACATGCCTTACATAAAGGAAGTGTGGATTGGATGTCTCATGGTTGTATTCATCTTTCTCCTAAAGATGTACCCGTAATCTATCGTTGGACAACATTTAAAACCAAAATAGTCATTACACGGCATAGCTATATGCCGTTTGCAAAAGAGGATTTACGTAAAATCTATTTAAACCGATAATGCTTTTGCTTTTTCATACGCTTGCTCTATAGCATCTATACACGATGCACGGACATTACCTTCTTCTAATGCGGCATAACCTGCCGCGGTTGTTCCTCCAGGACTCATCACATTGTCTTTGAGTAGTGCAGGGTGTGTCTCTTGTATGAGTTCTGAAAATCCTGAAAAAAGCCCCTTCATTACAGCCATGGCATTATCTCGCCCAAGACCTTGTTTCACTGCACCATCTGCTAGTGCTTCGGCGATGAGTGCCAAATAGGCAGGACCAGAACCCGCTAAGGCTGTAGCGATATCTATCTCTTTTTCACTTTCTAACCAAAGTGTAGCACCTACAGCATTTAAAATAACCATGGCTTCATCTTTACCTTTGACATCACCTGTGAGTGTAGTCATAGATTTACCTATACTTGCTGCTAAGTTTGGCATACTGCGTACCACTGACTTTGGCTTAAAATGTTTCTTCAAAGTCTTCACGGGTACACCTGCTAAAACAGAAATGAGTAAATCAGCTTTACCTTGGAGTTTTTTACTTACTTCAGCAACATTGGCTGGTTTGACACAAAGAACAATGGTTTTTTGTGTCATGTCAAAATCATCAATTAAAAACTTGTTGACTTTTTGTCCAAGTGCTTTTTCAAAACCA
>DRQB01000046.1 GCA_011330645.1 Campylobacterota bacterium
CCAAAAGGAGCATCCACCCCTTTAAACCCACGCAACACCAAGTCCATAGAAGTAAAGAGTTCAGGAGAGACCATAGAGACTTCATCGATGATGAGGAGTTTGAGCTTAGAAAAACGCGTCTTCAAGTACTTCTTCTCCATCAAGAACTCTACATACCCCTCATCTATGTTCTCACGTATCCCCAAAGCAAAAAAAGAGTGAATCGTCTGCCCACCCAAATGTGAAGCTGCTATGCCCGTAGGTGCCACAATGGTAGGGTAGACCCTACGCTCTTTGAGGTACTTTGTATAGAGATTAAGCAAATATGTCTTACCCGTCCCTGCTGACCCTGTGATGAAGACATTTTTGCCTGATTTTAGTATGTTTAGTGCTGTGGTTTGTTTCATGGGTGGTATTATAGCGTTTTGGATTTAGGTTGATATACGATGTAATGTTTATTCGCTATAATTTATAAAAATATGTATTATAAATGAGTATAGGTAATACATACATAAAATGAGAAAATATGCACTATGATATATCTGATATATTGTCATTCGATAATGATTTTTTTACTTCTTTTCAGACTATAGCTGATAAATTCGTTCCAATATTATCAACATCAAAATACAAAAATACATCACTGACTTTACTTGGACTTCTTTCTACTGCTACTAACATTAAGCTATCAATATATGATTTAGCAGAAGCATCAGAAACACATCTTTATTCTATACAATTACTTAATAGAGTACTTATAGAACATTATTTAAAATTTAACTATATTCTAGTTAGATTTTTAAAAGAAAAAACTGATGAAGTTGGTCAAGAATATAGAAAGGTTTCTAAAATAAATGACATTTTATCTTATATTAATGCAACAACTATATCTATATCAATAATAGATGAAAGCAATGACGATTTAATACTACAAGAATTAAAAGAAAAATATCCTGAACTAAATATATCTAAAAAAGAACTATACAATATTACTAATCAGTGGAAACATAGAAGTATTGTAAAATATCTTATTGAAAATGCAAATTACATTAAAAATGAATATTTATTAAAGCTTGTTCCAGAGTATTCGAAACTTTCAAGTTTTGTACATGGTAGTACTTATGCTGAAGAATTTTATCATAGTGCATACGAAGAAAATAGATTACAAGAACATATTTACAAAAACATTACTGATGTTTGTATAAAAACAACTCATATGAATGTTTCATTAATGATAGCAGTATTAGTAATTGATGATAACTTCCAAGATAGTATGACTCTACTTGTTAATAAATATAAAGATTTATTTAATCTAGTTAAAAGATAATTTTAACTCGTTCCCACCCATCCTTGGTGGTAACGCATACTTCAATTAACATAACAAACTCACTATACATAAAAACTAAAGTATTAATTCCCATCGGAGACGATGTGAACTAGACTTAGCACAAAAATATGTCAATATGCAAGATTTTCAAACATCCAAAAATATTTTAACTATAATCCTCATGTAACCTTCTAGGTTATAGGGTAGTGTTCTGCTCTTTTTTATAGATAGGTGGGCTTGAAGCAGTTTTACTGTTTGTTGTTTTAGCAGTGCTAAGGCGGTTGGGTTATCTGATGAGAAAGGGTACGCTATGGAATATGTTTCCGTACTTGCACTTGTAGTGTCAATGGCAAAGGTCACGCTTATGTGGCTTAACTATCGGGATTGCAAAAAGTGTAAGAAGCACAAGGACACAGATTAAGAAATTAATCTCACAAGGTATAGAGAGCGACAACTCTCTATACTTCTGTGTACCCTTTGCACAATTTTACAAAAATAACCTTATAGACAAATAAATACTTATGCGAGAGCTCCTATACCATATCACAGTTACAAGCAAATAAAAAATCTAAAGTCATATTCTTATTTTAAAGTACCACACTACAGTCATTCCTTCGTTATGGCACTAGCAACTTCTTTGGGTTGGTCTATCTGCACATAGTGTCCTGCATCTTGAACCAGTGTTAAGCTAGTATGAGGGAACATCTCTTTAAATGTTTTGGCGACATACACATTAAGATAGGGATCATCTTTACCAAAGACAATCGAAACAGGCTTCTTAAATGTTTTTAACAAAGGGAGTTTAGCTTCATTTTGTTTCATCTCATCTAACAGCACATTATTAAGCTCAAAAAATGCAGGGCGTATGCCTAACGATTGATACGATAAAAGATTGACATAGTGTTCTCTTTTTGCATCATTCATCATAAATTTACGAATCTGCGTACTAAACCCATCTATCCATGCTGTATCACTATACATAGAAACCTGCACACTGATATCGCGATAGACTCCTGGAGTAGAAAAACGTGCTATTGCTTCTGGTGGTACAAGCTTTTTCATAGGTTGGTAGTAGGTATTGAGCAGTACCAGTTTATTGACTTTTTGTGGATGTGCCACTGCCCAGTCTATGCCTGGAGGCCCTGAAGCATCATGCACAACTACAATGATGTCTTTAAGATGAAAATAGTTTACAACAACATCCATATCATCATAGAGACTCTTGGAGTTGTAGTAGTGGTTTTTAGGCTTATCAGACTCTCCCCAACCCAAATAATCAAAGGCAATCACATGATAATTTTCAAGATAAGGAATCAATTCATCATAGAGATGTAGACTATCAGGGAATCCATGCATTAAAAGAATGGTAGGCGCTTTACCTTTTCTCTCTTGATTAAACTCTCTAGCATAAAGATGATACTTGCCTCGTGGTACTTGATATTCTTTATAGCTATTATGTTTGTCGAAGTTTTGATTGTGTGTTTCGTACTCTTTTTTTAGCGCATTGGTCGTGGCACTACACCCTACCAACCCTAAAGTAATAAGCAACGAGAAAAATCGTTTCATAGCAAATCCTTTTCAAATAGATACTCCTATTATAAAGGTTTTTAAAATCTAATGCATTACCCTATGTTAACGTTTTTTTAGTCGGCTCAATGATTGTGCGGTAATACCCAAATAAGAAGCAATATAATGTTGAGGCACAACATCAAAGACTTCTGGCGAATCAAGAAGAAGCTTTCTGTAACGTTCCTCAGCTGAATCAGTCAGCATAGAAACTGTTCTGTAGTAGTTCATACTATAGACTTCTTCAGAAACCTTCCTCCCAAAATGTTCCCATTTTTTATCCACAGCAAAAAGAGCCTCTCTATTTTCATAACTTATGGCATAAAGTTCAGTAGGTTCAAGTGCTTCAAAAGTCATTAGACTAGGCTGTTGTTGGGTAAAACTGGCAAAATCAACAACAAAAAGATTTTTAAGATTGGCATCTGGGTGGGAAAAATGGATTTGCCAGGTAAAGTCTCTACCCCTAGGGTCAATAAAGTAGGAACGTACCACGCCTTTGTTAATAAACATCATATCAGTAAAAACATCACCGATATGGTGAATAACATCACCTTTGTTGTATGTTTTGATTCTAATTTTTTCTTGAATACGTTGCCACTCCTCTGGAGAAAGTGTTGTTTTGGAAGTGAAAAACTCTTTAAATCGCTGCATGCAGTGATTATAACACAAGTCTTACAAGGGTTTCGCTTGTATACAGTTATTTTACTACAGGAGAAGAAGCACTACGCAGAACCATATAGCCAAGTATTCCCGAGAGAAAAGAGCCCAATAAAATAGCCAGCTTATCTGCAAAATGGTATATTTGTGTATCATCATATGCCAAAGAATCAACAAAGAGACTCATAGTAAATCCAATACCTGTCAAAATAGCTACCCCATAAAGTTGTACCCATGAACTCTCTTGGGGAAGTTTCGCAATCCCTAATTTAATCGCTACATAAGAAAAGCCAAAGACACCTATTTGCTTACCTAAAAATAGCCCTAACATGATACCCATAGGAACAGGACCAAACATCTCTTCTACTGAAATACCTTTAAGACTGACACCTGCATTGACAAAAGCAAAAAGAGGCAGAATCAAAAATGCAACCCAGTAATGCAAGCCTTGCTCCATCTCTTTTGCGATAGAAATAGTATTCCCATTTTTATCTTTAGAATACAGAGGTATCATAAATGCCAGGGCTACCCCTGCTAGTGTTGCATGTACGCCAGATTTGAGCACACTAACCCATAAAATGATACCGACTAAAATATAAGCAGCTTTTCTTATCACACCCATACGATTCATAACAAAGAGAGCAACCAATGCTACAGAAGCAACTACAATGGAGACAGTAGAAAGTTCATTGGTATAAAACAATGCAATAATCACAATAGCACCTAAATCATCTATAATCGCCAATGCCATTAAAAATATCTTTAAAGAGAGTGGGACACGATTGCCTAACAAAGACAAAATACCCAAGGCAAAAGCAATATCTGTCGCCGTAGGAATAGCCCAACCTTTCATGGCAAAAGACTCACCTTGATTAAAGGCAATAAACACAAGTGCAGGGACAAGCATCCCACCAATAGCTGCTATGCCAGGAAGAGAAATTTGCTGTAAAGAAGAAAGATGCCCCTCCATCACTTCACGCTTAACCTCTAAACCTATGAGAAAAAAGAAAATGGCCATCAACCCATCATTGACCCAAAGTAAGAGAGGTTTAGCAATCTGCAATTCCCCAAAACGTATTTCCACATGTGTGTGTAAAAAAGAGGTATAAAATTCTGAAAGTACACTATTTTGTAAGAGTAGTGCAATGATAGTGACGATAATAAGTAAAATACCTGCTGTAGATTCTTTTTTGATTAATGATTGAAGCATCTTCTCTTTCCTTTGTCTATACAATGATATAGACAAATCATAGTTGTCTTTAACTAACCATTAGTAAATATTATGTCGTAGTCAATATATGCGCTACATATATTCCTGTATTATATCAAAGATAGTTTGACTTTAATGAAAGAGGAGTATCATTACTCCATGACAAAAACACAAAACAAACACATCCAAACTGCCCTGCTTATGGTTGCCACACTTGGCATCATGTCGGGCATTACCATTGTCTCCTCTTTACCACTCATCAGCCATACATTTTCTAACATCCCACACATTGAGTTTCTTTCTAAACTCATGTTGACGATTCCCTCCATCATCATCGCACTTTTTTCTCCTTTTGCTGGGCACATAGTAGACAAGTTTGGACGGCTAAAGCCTTTGTACGTAGGTATCTTTCTTTTTATTGTAGGTGGGAGTTCTGGGTTTTATTTGCATGACTTTTATGTCATCTTGGTAGGGCGTGCCATACTTGGGCTTGGGGTTTCGCTCATCATGACTAGCTCTACGGCACTCATAGGTGACTACTTTAGCGAAGAGGTACGGCATAAGTTCATGTCAAAACAAGGGATGACTACTGCTCTTGGAGGCATCGTGTTCATTACCACTGGTGGTTTGTTGGCACAACTGCATTGGTCGTACCCTTTTGCTATCTACCTCATACCTATCTTGTTTGTACCTTTTTTACTAAAGTCTCTTTATGAACCCAAAAAGCATAAACACGTAGAAGATTTAGAAGTGGAAGTAAAGCTCTTGCCTGTCTACCTCACCGCTTTTTTTGTGATGGTGCTTTTTTATATGCTCCCTACACAGTTTCCCTACCTCATCGTAAATACGCTTGGAGGAAAGCCTCAAACCATCGGCTTTGTCATCGCTACAGCCATGACCTTTAATGCCCTAACTTCTATGCAATACGCCAAGATAAAAGCCAGATTTTCCTATATACAAATCTACGCTGCAACATTTACACTCTTTGCCTTAGGCTTATTCATCATCTCCCAAGCTTCCAGCATCGCCGGACTCTACTTTGCCACAGCACCCATAGGTATGGGCTTTGGGCTACTGTTTGTCAATACCAATGCATGGTTTCTCTCACGTGTACCGGCACATAAACGCGGTAAAGCCTCTGGTGTACTCACCTCCAGCTTTTTCTTAGGACAGTTTGCCTCACCTATACTCTTTGAGCCTATCGTCTCTGCCTATGGCATACAGATGTTATTTTTGATGGTCTCAGGACTTGCCATCGCCATTGCTATCGTTCTAGTGATAAAAAGTAGAAATTAGAAGTAATGTACCCCAATATATATCTCCACTTCATCTGCTGATTTATACAACTCAAAGTCTGTCTCATAGGCACGTCTTTCATCAATGCTAGGGTCTTCAAAGTATGCCCATATTTGCATCCATGTATCTATGATGGCTTGTGGGAGTTCACCTTTTACGGGGAACATAAGGTACTTTCCTGCTTGAAGCGCTACAGACTTCATCTCGTCTGTTACTTTGAGATTGTCTGCACCTACTAACACATCAAACGCACCCTGTGCATCTGACTCGTAATTATGGTACACGCCATATACCGTAGCACCCTCGCCTAAGGTTGGTAACACTTCATGAAAAAAGCGTCCCCAAAGTGGTGATATCTTCTGTGTCTCAGTGTTCATCTCATCTA
>DRQB01000047.1 GCA_011330645.1 Campylobacterota bacterium
AATGATGATAGGTTTAGTGACTTATGATGCAGGCACAGAAGCCAACAGTGAGCTAGCAAGTACTATCCCCGGTCCAGCAGGTGGGGGAGAAGGATTTAATGCTGCTAGAGATGATAAAGATTTTGTGAGTGTACATGAGGGAGTAGTGACAAAAGATGATGGACTCAGCACATCCGCATTGACACAGATGCATAAGTGGGACAACCCTGCAGCATCTGTGAGCATAGAGCGTGTGAAGTAAACTATTTCTTCGTAATAATCGAGATATTCTCAAAGTTTTTGCTTTTGAGAATATCTATGATATCTACAAAATAACGAAACTCTGAACTTTTATCCATACGAAGAGAGATAATATCTTTTTTTGGGTCAAGTTTTAAAAGTTTTTCTTTGATGAGGTCAAGCGTTAATGCTTCTTTGTCATAAAAGTATTTTCCTTCTTTGTCTACCGCAATGTTAATACTCTTTTTTTCTTCATTTTGTTTAGAACTAGCAGAGGGCAAGTCCACTTTAATGCTTTGGTTGGTTACAAAGGTAGCCGTAGCCAAAACAATGACTAAAAGTACTAAAACAATATCAATGAATGGAACCACATTCATCTTATCAAAGCGTTCGCGTCTCATTGATAGGTTCCTTTCTGGGCAAAGCCCAGCAAAGGACTCTTCGGCAGAGTGCCCATACAGCTAGCTGTATTTTGCATATAACGTTTGGACATTTTATTTCTCATCCTGTGCAATTTCCCATTTGGCTAGGAGGGTATCGACTTTAGTAAGTAGGGCATTGTAAAGCACCGTAGCAGGGATGGCAACGACTAGCCCCGCTGCTGTGGCTTTGAGCGCGAGTGCGAGGTGTTTCATAATCTCCCCAGGGTTAATGGTGTCTTGCTTGTCACCGATGATGTAAAAAGTTAAGATAATAGCAAGTACTGTACCAAGTAAACCGATATATGGGGCATTGGAACCGATACTTGCGATGGTTGCCAGACGTTTTGAGAGGTCTAGTTCAAGGGCAGTTTTGTTACTGTAGTTGTCTACCTTGATACTACGGTAGTAGAGTACACGTTCGATAGCAAACCAAAAAGTAATAAAACTCAAAAAGGCAAGTAGTCCAATAATACCATAATCAACAATATTTTTTATCTCTTCAATGGGCATAAACATATCCTAGTTATTTTAATAAAAGTATTATAGCTAAATAAGATGAGGAGAAAATGAGTGGTGCAAAAATCAAAAATAAGCTCTTTTGTGAAAAATATTATGTTAATCAAAAAAGTAAAAAAAGCCTAAAAATCCATTTTAAAGGTTCTAAATGGCGATTTGAGCCATTTTTAAGCATTTTTATCATTCTCCTAAGGTAAAATCTATGCACTTTGTTTTAAAAAGGAAGAGAATTGTCAGATTTATTTGAAAATAGTGATAATACACAAGAGATACTTATAGAAGACAGTATGAAATCAAGTTACCTTGACTACTCAATGTCTGTTATTGTAGGGCGTGCATTACCAGATGCACGTGATGGTTTAAAACCTGTGCACAGAAGAATACTGTATGCTATGGAAGATTTACACCTTTCTCATAGAAGTCCCTATAAAAAATCGGCACGTATCGTCGGGGATGTTATCGGTAAGTACCACCCACATGGTGATAACTCTGTGTATGATGCATTGGTACGTATGGCGCAAGACTTTTCTATGCAGGCACCGCTTGTAGATGGACAAGGAAACTTTGGTTCTGTCGATGGTGACAACGCAGCGGCGATGAGATATACCGAAGCACGTATGACCAAGATAGCAGAAGAGCTACTTTCAGACCTTGACAAAGATACCGTAGACTTCGTACCAAACTACGATGACTCTATGAGTGAGCCTGACGTTCTTCCTGCTCGTGTACCAAACTTACTACTTAATGGTTCAAGTGGTATTGCTGTTGGTATGGCGACAAACATTCCTCCACATCGTCTTGATGAACTCATAGAAGGTTTGACTCTACGTATCGATAATCCTGATTCGACTATAGAAGAGATGATGCAAATCGTGAAAGGTCCTGATTTCCCAACTGGTGGAATTATCTTTGGTAAAAAAGGGATTACGGATGCCTATACTACAGGACGTGGACGCATTAAAGTACGTGCAAAGACACATATAGAAGAGAAAAAAAATAAAGAAGTGATTATCATTGATGAGCTTCCTTTTCAAGTGAATAAATCTAGACTTATTGAAAATATCGCACAACTTGTACGTGATAAGCACATTGAAGGTATCTCTGAGATACGTGATGAGTCAGACCGTGAAGGGATGAGAGTAGTCATCGAGCTTAAACGTGATGCGATGTCTGAGATAGTAGTGAACAACCTCTTTAAACAGACACAAATGCAAGTGACCTTTGGTATCATCATGCTTGCTATCAACAATAAAGAGCCAAAAGTATTTAACTTAATGGAACTTTTTGACATCTTCTTAAAACACAGAAAAACTGTTGTTATTAGAAGAACGATTTTTGATCTTGAAAAAGCAAGAGCCAGAGCGCACATTTTAGAAGGTCTGAAAATCGCTGTGGATAACATCGATGAAGTGATTAAAATCATTCGTGCATCAAGTGATGATGCAGATGCTACAGAAAACCTCATAGCACGTTTTAAACTCTCAGAGATTCAAACGAAAGCTATCCTTGAAATGAGACTTAGACGTCTTACAGGACTTGCGATTGAAAAGATTGAAACGGAGTTGGCAGAGCTACTTAAACTCATCGCAGAGCTTGAGAGTATCTTGAAAAGTGAAGATAAAATTAACATTATCATCCGTGAAGAACTTGTAGAAATAGGAGATAAGTTTAGCATCCCTAGACGTACAGAGATTGTAGATGATTATGACGACATCGACATCGAAGACCTCATTCCAAATGAGCCTATGGTTGTGACTATCACACATAGAGGGTACATTAAGCGTGTGCCTGTAAAACAGTATGAGAAACAGCATCGTGGTGGTAAAGGTAAAACAGCTGTAACGACGTATGATGATGACTTTATTGAGAGCTTCTTTACGTCAAATACCCATGATACACTTATGTTTGTCACAGACCGTGGACAACTCTACTGGCTGAAAGTCTACAGAATCCCAGAAGGGTCTCGTACAGCCAAAGGTAAGGCAGTCGTAAACCTCATTAATCTACAGCAAGATGAGAAGATTATGGCAATCATCCCAACGACTGACTTTAACGATGATAAAGGACTGGTATTCTTTACTGAAAAAGGTATCGTGAAACGTACAAATCTTTCTGAGTACTCTAACATTAGAAGTAATGGAGTAAGAGCCATCAATCTTGATGAAGATGATGCTATCGTAGAAGCAAAAATTGTAAAACCAGACACCAAATGGCTCTTCGTCGCGACGAAAAAAGGTCTTTGTATCAGGTTTAAAGTAGAAGATGCAAGAGAGATTGGTAGAGTAGCACGTGGTGTAACAGCTATCAAATTCAAAATAGAGGGCGACTATGTGTGTGGTGCGATTACCATAGAAAATGAAGAAGATGAGTTACTGATGCTTTCAGAAAAAGGTCTAGGTAAACGTACTTCAGCTTCTGAATACCGTGAACAAAACCGTGCAGGTAAGGGTGTAATCTCAATGAAACTTACTCCTAAAACAGGCGATGTTGTAGGTGTTGTAGCCGTAGAAGAGACCAAAGACTTGATGTGTTTAACAAGTATTGGTAAAATGATACGTGTAGATATGGATACTATCCGTAAAGCAGGACGTAATACCTCTGGTGTTAAAGTAGTTTCTGTAGAGAAAAAAGACATTGTTGTCTCTATGGCAAAATGTGAAAAAGAAGAGAAGCCTGAAAATGAGAATACTGAGGGTGAAGGTGTAGAAGAAACACCAAATAATGATAATACACTAGGATTGGAATAAACGTGCAAAAATATAATGTAGCAGTAGTCGGCGCTTCTGGTGCCGTAGGTGAAGAACTTTTTAGAGTTTTAGAGGAGGTTAAATTTCCCATAGGAAATCTTTTACCGCTTGCAAGTGCAAAAAGTGTTGGACTTGAAATAGAGTGCCAAGGTAAAAGTTATAAAATACAGGAATTAACCGAAGATGTTTTTGAGGGGAAAGAGATTGATATCGCTTTTTTCTCAGCAGGGGGAAGTATCTCTGCACATTTTGCAAAATATGCGGTAGAGTCTGGGGCAGTGGTGATAGACAATACCTCACATTTCCGTATGGATCCTAAAATCCCACTTGTGGTACCTGAAGTTAATCCTGAAGATATAGAAGAGTGGGAAGAGACAGGCATCATAGCCAACCCTAACTGTTCTACGATTCAGATGGTACAACTCTTAAAGCCTTTACATGATCTTTATGGCATTAAGAGAGTGGATGTAAGTACATACCAGGCGGTCTCTGGTGCAGGGAAAGTAGGTATGGAAGAACTTGTCCTGCAAATGCAGGCATTTTTTAACTTTACTCTAGATGATGCAAAAGTAGAAGCGTTTGCTCATCAGATTGCACTCAATGTCATTCCTCACATTGATGTACCGCAGCCGAATGGGTATACCAAAGAAGAGATGAAGATGGTGAATGAAACGAACAAAATTATGCACAGTGACTTTGCAGTAAGTGCTACCTGTGTACGTGTACCAGTACTTCGTTCTCACTCTGAGTCTATTACCATTACCTTTGAAGATGGGGTAAATGTCGATGTAGACAAAGCTAGAGAAGTATTAGGTGCGTTTGAAAATGTTGTGGTGATTGATGACATGAGTAAAAACGAATACCCAATGCCTATGATTGCAACCGATACAGATGAAACCTATGTTGGACGTATTAGAAAAGACCTCTATGCAGATAATATTTTGCATATCTGGGGCGTGGCTGACCAAGTGAGAGTTGGTGCTGCTACCAATTCTGTACGTATTGCTCAAAAGTGGATTGAACTAGAGGAAAATGCTTAATG
>DRQB01000048.1 GCA_011330645.1 Campylobacterota bacterium
AATATACGTAATATCGCGGGTGTTGGAGTGACAGACTCTGGCACCAGTAGACAAAGCAGTATGCAAATTACTGTCAATGGCATGCAAAGTGAAACTTCGACAGTGAGAAAATATATTTTTATTCCTGAGCATGATATGACTATTCCTTCTTATACGGTGCGCATAGGAGGTGATAACTATAAAACGAAGCCTATTAAAATAAAAGTTGTAACATCAAATGCACCAGCATTACAAAAAAGTGAAAAATTTTCTTTTTCACTTAAATCGGAAAAACACTCAGTGAATGTGGGGGAGTCCTTTGTGATGACGGTCTACCTGTCACTATCAAAAAATTTGCAAGGCGTACAGATTAGTGACTATGTCGCACCTAGTTCTCCTGATTTTTTTATCAAAGAGGTAGAAGGGCAAAAAAAGTATGAGCATAATGGGTATACTATTGTTGAAATGCGGTATATCGTTACTCCTAAAAAAGAGGGAAACTTTACTATATCGGGGGCTCAAGCAAAACTGGGACAAGCAGACTGGAGTAGACAAGATATTTTTGGTAGACCAGCGACAAGTTGGAGGGTGATTGCTACAAATGGATTACAAGTTGAAGTGAAAGCAGCACCTGCAAACAGTGATTTAATAGGTGATTTTCATATAGAGGCTAAACTCGATAAACAGAGTGTAAAATCTAATAAACCTGTCAATTTAACTATAAAAATAGAAGGTAAAGGAAGTTTAGAAGATTTTGAATTTCCTAAGTATGACATAGACGATGTGACTGTGTATTCGGATGAGGCAAAAGTAGAAAGTCATATAGATGGGTCAACATTACGCAGTAGTTATGTGAAAAGTTTTGCATTTATAGGATCAGATGATTTTGTGATCCCTGCGCGTAACATAAGTGTATACAATCCAAATACCAATGAAACAAAAGATTTAGAAATACCATCTTATGCAATACACATCGAAGGTAAAAAAACCGCTGCAATGCCTGTGGTGACATCTTCCCCAAGTATAGCACCAAAAGTCAAAACCAATGTAGTTGAAAAAACCATACAAGTACAATCTGTAAATTGGTGGATGCTAGCTGTGGCATTTATACTAGGGATGCTTGCCTTGTATCTGTTACAGTTTTTAATAAAACAATGGCAAGGAAAAGACCGAAACTATAAGGAATCTGATGCACTGAAAATACTTTACTCTCACATTAGTGAGGATAAAGCCGTTGAAGAGATGGTACGTAAACTTTATGCCAAGAAACAGGGTGACAAGTCAGTGCAGATAGATAAGAAAGAACTCAAAGCGTTGATTGAGCGTTTTAGATAAAAACGTTACAATACCGGTATGATTTATTATATATATGCAGATGACAAACAAGAATTTATTGATAGCTGTAAAAGTTATTTAGAAGAGAGGGAGATTGTCTATCTTCCTTTTTCCAAATTAGAAGATTTGAATGTAGACAAGGTGACACATCTCATTGCTACTGGATGTCTGCATGAGTTAAAACTTCTTATGGGAATAGCCCATCAAAATGAAATTCCTTTGGGTATTGTACCGACTACTGAACAAAAAGAACTGATCAAAACATTTGCATTGAGTAGCAATATAGAAGAAGCTATTGAGCAGGCATTGCAAGCGGGTGAAAAGAAAATCGATTTATTGTATGCCAATGGTGAAATCGTCTTGCAAGAGGTTGTGATAGGTGATGCCCCACCGCTGGATAGATTTGATTCTACACTTAATGGGAAAAGTTATCTGGATAGAATCAAAATATTTTGGCGTACACTGCAACGTGTGAAAGAGCTGAAGCATACGCAAATTAAAATAATAGATGCAAAAGAAAATGAACTTAAACTCTCTGCTGTGGGTATTGTAGGGGTAGCATATAATAATCATACCTTTGCTTCTAAACTCATAGCGTCACAGCTGAGTGCAAATGATGGGAAACTCTCAATCGTCATACTTTCACCTACTTCTATTATACAATATATGGGATATTTGTTTAAATCTCTGGTTTCACATTTAACCCCAAGTACTTTACCTAAGTCAGTAGGTTATATACGAAGTTCTAAAATTACTATTGAACCTGAATCACAGATGGATGTACTCATTGACTCTGCTGAAAAACAGATAACGCCTATAGAATTAGAGGTTAAAGAGAAAGCTTTGCGCCTGAGTGTTGGAGAGGCTTTTTGGGAAAAACAAAATACACAAAACAGTAGTAAAGACAGTATCAAAGTAGATCATCTTCCTTCAGATGAAGAGAGTGCTACGTATTTAGGGCAAGCGATACCTCTTTTTTCTCATGCCAGTAAAGAGCAGTATGCTTCACTTTTTACAAATTTACGAGAAGAGAGTAGACTAAGTCAAAACTTTATGGTTTTACTTATATTGGCTACGATGATAGCGACATTTGGACTTTTTATTAATTCATCCTCTATTATTATTGGGGCAATGTTATTGGCACCACTGATGCAACCGATAGTAAGTTTGAGTATGGGGGTTTTACGCCAAGATAGCGCGCTACAAATTAATGGCGTAAAAACGATTGCTATAGGTGTATTTTCGGTACTGATTACTGCAGCACTTATTGCTTTATTTATCCCTATAGAACGACTTACAGCAGAGATGTCTGGACGTTTGAGTCCTACTATTTTAGATCTTTTTGTTGCTATTGTTTCAGGTGCAGCAGCAGCCTATGCAAAGTCTAATGAAAAGATACTCGGAAGTTTGGCTGGTGTGGCAATTGCTGTAGCTTTGGTTCCACCTATTGCTGTAGCAGGTATAGGATTGGGTTGGGGTGATTGGTCTATGTTCTCTACCGCATTTTTGCTTTTTATTACAAACTTGGTTGGTATTGTCTTAGCTGCTGCATTTATTTTTGCAATGCTGGGTTTTTCCCCTTTACATGTTGCCAAAAAGGGTATTTTGACATGGCTAGTGATTGTAACACTTGTTGCAGTCCCTCTGTATAGTTCTTTCAGTAAAATGGAAGAAGATATACAGATTCAAACAACTCTTTCAAATCTTACCTTTAACGTAGGGGAACATGATGTGAAACTGACACATATCACACTTGTGCATCGTACAAAAATAGATGAAATACGCTGTGAGGTCATTAGCTCAGGTATACTGAGTAAAGAAGAAAAAGTACGTTTGAAAGAGGCTATTTTGAAGAGCATCGATAAAGTGGCTGAAGTGATTGTTACATTTAGGTATAAACTTTAATTAAAGAATGTCATGTAAACTATTGGCGTCTTTCATCCAAGCGTTAAGGGCTTCCCATTCTTCTTTTTCTATCATGTTTTGACATTTTTTAAGTTCATATTGAAAGGTGTTAATGGCTTCAAGTAGATTAGGTTTGTTTTGTCTAAAAATATCTTCCCACATATTTGGGGAGGATTTTGCAATACGGCTCATATCTTTAAACCCTCCACCTGCAAGTGCCAAAATACTTTCCTTTGCTTCTTGTTTCATCACAGAATTTGCGAGTGCATAAGAGAGGGCATGAGGCATATGTGAAATATAAGCGGCATGTCTGTCATGTTCTTTGGCATCCATATACACCAAATTCATACCAATGGCTGTAAAAAGTGTTTTTGCTACCTTTTGTTGATGTTTGCCACTTTTTTCCATATCACAAAGAACCACTACTCTGTTTTTATACAAATGGGAAACAGCAGCACTAGGACCAAATTTTTCCGTACCAGTCATCGGGTGGGCTGTGACAAAATTGGCACGGATTTCAGAAGGAATACTATTTGAAATCTTCTCTTTCGTACTTCCTAAATCAATAAGTGTACATGTCTCTTTGAGAGAGCCAAACTGCTGTGCAATAGAGATAATACCATCTACAGGCACAGAGAGGAATATAACGTCACAGTGACTTATAGCATCCAAATCTTCTACAATTTCATCTACCAGTCCTAATTGTAGAGCCTTTTGTGCATGTTCTGCATTATGATCAAGTCCGATAAAATGATATGAATTTCCTAATTCTCTAAGTGCAATACTGAGTGAACCTCCCATAAGTCCAAGACCAATAAAGCCGATATTTTGTATGTCCATTCTGTCACCTTTAGTACGAATTACTGCAGGGATTATAGCATTATTATGAGCCTCTTAGAGTAAAAAAGATAAAATATTAGCAAAATATATAAGGTTGACTATAATGATGAAAAAAATAGTATTAGCTTGGATGTTACTAAGCGCATTTCTTTTAGCACAAAAAGTAACTCAGGTTAAGTTTGAGGGGCTTGCACACCTTTCTCCTTCTGTTGCACAGGAGATAGCAGATATTCATGTGGGTGATGAGATGGATGCCGCTAAAATCAATGAATCCATTAAAAACTTTTTTTCACAAGGGTACTTTAAAGATGTGTGGGTTGATAAACAGGGTGGTACACTGATTTATCATTTTAAAGAAAAAGTAGCTATAGCAAACATTGATATAAAAGGCTATGGAAGTGGTGATGATGGTGAAAAACTATTAGCAAGTATCGGACTTAAAAAGGGTGACCTTTACGATAGTAGACGAGCACAGAAAGCAAAAAAAGCAATTATTTCAAGATTGGAAGCAAAAGGGTACTACGACACGGTAGTTGATTTGAGTACCAAACCTGTAGGGGAAAGTAGTATCGCACTTACTTTTGATGTCAACAAAGGTGAGAAAATTAAAATTAAAAAAATGAATTTTGTCGGTGCATCAAAAATGAGTAAAGGTGATTTAGAATTTGATCTTGCCAATAAAGAAGCAGATTTTATGGGCTGGATGCCATTTTTAAATGATGGTGTTGCCAACATAGACCAACTAGAATATGATGCCTTTAGAGTAAAAGATGTGTATATGAAACATGGTTACCTTGATGCCTTTGTAAGTAAACCATTGATGCGTGTAGATTTTGGTGCTTATGATGCCGAAGTTGATTATCAAGTATCAGAAGGTAATCAATATAGAGTGGGTGATGTGAGTATCGCTCAAAATATTGAAGGGTTAGATACAGAAAAACTTCTTGGAAATCTCAGCCTTAAAAAAGGTAAAATTTTCAATATTAAACGTATGCGTAAAGATATGAAAGATTTAAAAGAAGCGGTGGGGAATTTGGGATATGCCTATGCAAATGTTGCGCCACAAATGCATAAAAACCCAGAAACAAAAACAGTGAATATCCAATACGTTCTCCAAGCAGGTGATGAAGTGACGATTAATGATGTTCTCATCTCAGGTAATAATACAACGAAAGATAGAGTAATCCGCAGATACCTCTATTTGGCACCAGGGGACAAGTTTAATGCACGAGATTTAAAAGATTCTAAAAGTGCACTTGGAAGAACAGGTTTTTTTGAAAATGTAGATATTCAATCACAAAGAGTCTCAGCCAATAAAATCAATCTACTTGTGAACGTAAAAGAAGCAGCAACAGGGACAATCTCTGCAGGTGGTGGATATGGTTCTTTTGAAGGATTGATGCTGAATGCTTCTGTCTCAGATAAAAACTTTTTAGGTTCAGGAATTACAGGAAGCATAGGATTTGATGTTTCAAGAGTATCAACCAACTATAATTTATCGTTTACCAATCCAAAACTATGGGACAGTCAATACAGTCTTGGTTTTTCTATTTATAAAAAGAACTATGAATATACAAACTTTACACAAGATCAATTAGGTGGTACACTTACTTTAGGAAGAGAATTTTTTAGATATTTCCATGCATCTATTGGACTAGGATATATGGATAACCAATCAGAAAGTAATGATAATAATTTTACAGCTAGTAGTACTGCTAGACAAACTAATACAACAATAACTCAAGATGTAATTGACCTTTTTTATGGAGATAAATACAAAAAAACATCATTCTTTGCAAATATTTCATTTGATAACACAGATGACTTTTATACACCAAGAGAAGGGATGGTTGCAGCTATCAATATGGAATTTGCAAGTTTAGATGGTTCTTTAACCGGTGCAGATATCGCTGCATTCCCTGGTGGGTATGGTAAATATGTAAAAACCTCAGGGAAATTTGGTCTTTATTATGGAGTTGAAGATTGGATTGATTATGATCTGATTTTCCGATTTAAAGCAAGAGCAGCAAGTATTGATGGTAATGATGGAGAAAAGATTCCTGTTGCTGAAAAACTCTTTATGGGTGGTATTGGTTCAGTTAGAGGGTACCAGCCTTATTCTTTATCACCAGGAATAAATGGACT
>DRQB01000049.1 GCA_011330645.1 Campylobacterota bacterium
CATAGTCCCCATAAATGAAGTGTTGTATGCTAGTAATGAGCATAATGATAGTGACAATGAGGCACATGAAAGTATCCTAATTTTTATGGGATTATACTATACTTCTTTTAGAAAACTATTGGAGTCATCATGTCAGCAATTATAGAACATTTTCAAACCCTCACACAAATACCTCACTGTAGTAAAGAAGCCGATAAACTGTTGGAGTTTCTTGTCTCTTTTGCTAAAGAGAGAAACTATAGTGTAGAAGTGGATACTGTTAAAAATATCTATATCTCTAAAGGCAGTCCGACTTTGTGTCTGCAAGCACACTACGACATGGTCTGTATGGGTAAAGCACCGCAGATAGAAACCTATATAGAAGAGGGTGTCATGAGAGCCAAAGACTCCTCTTTGGGTGCCGACAATGGTATGGCAATAGCCATGATGATGCAGTGCATGGATGAAGGTAGAGAGTTAGAGTTTTTACTTACTTCCGATGAAGAGATAGGACTCATAGGCGCAAATGAAGTTGCCTTTGCACTCAAAAGTAACTATATGCTCAATCTTGATAGCGAAGATGAAGCAGAAGTTTACATAGGGTGTGCCGGTGGTGCAGACATTACAGCATTTAAACAAGATAACTATGTAGAGGGAGAAGGTACGTGTTATGAAGTATCAGTCAAAGGGCTTGTAGGTGGACACTCAGGTGTAGACATAGACAAGGGTATTCCTTCGGCTATCAAAGTACTTGGAAAATATTTGGTAGAAAATGATGTGACTGAACTAGCTTCCATATATGCAGGAGAACGTCGTAACTCCATCCCTGCAAATGCAGTAGCCATTGTAAGAAGTGAAAAGCTTTTAGAGAGCATGGATGAGGTCAATGTACGTATATTCAATGAGTCTCCAAAAGTCTTGGCAGAGGGTGAAAAAATTATAAATCTCATAGATACTTTTAAACACGGTGTCCATGCGATGAACGAAGAGCTAGGTATCCCCGATGTCAGCATAAACCTTGCCATCATCACTGCAGATGAAAAGGGTGGTGTGAAGATAGAGACTTCAGCACGTGCCATGGGAGCAGAGGCGTTAGAGAGTTTAACCAATGAGACAGTAGAGATGTTCGCATCTTATGGTTTTGAAGTAAAGGTTGAAGACAAATACCCTGCATGGAAACCCGATGTGTCAGCATTTACAAACTTAGTGAGTGATGAAATGAAAGCAGTCTTTGGAAAAACAAAGATGATGGCGATACACGCAGGCTTAGAGTGTGGTGTCATAGCCGAGAAATACCCTGCCATGAAGTTCGCTTCTATCGGTCCAACGATACGTTACCCTCACTCCACACGTGAAGAGGTAAATCTTGATTCTGTAGAGAGAACGTATGAGGTTTTAATGGGGATAATTAAAAAACTTAAACTTTAAAGGTTTGAGTTGTTTTACAATGTGCAGCCATAAAACACTCGTCGCACTCAGGCTTTACTGCTTTACAGGTATAGCGTCCAAAAAGTACCATCGCTTGATGTAGTAAGTGTAAATCTGTCTTAAACTTTTTAGTCAAGTCCTCTTCACATTTGAGTGCGGTTTTGGCATCACTTAGCCCCAAACGGTGTGCAACTCTAAAGACGTGGGTATCGACTGCCATAAGGTTGGCTCCTGCATATTCTATCATGACGACATTGGCTGTTTTTTGTCCAACACCAGCGAGCTTAACGAGTTCATCACGCTCTAGGGGTATTTCGTTGCCATAGTTTTCAACTACAGACTGTGCCATCTTGATGAGGTTTTTAGCTTTGTTGTTGAAAAAAGAGCAGGTATTGATGTAAGATTTGACTTCATTTAAGTCAGCATTGGCAAGACTGACAGGGTCAGGATAAGCTTTAAAAAGAGCAGGGCTTATGATGTTGACACGTTTGTCTGTACACTGGGCTGAAAGCATCACAGCGATGAGCAATTCATACAGATTTGTATAGTTAAGTTCGGTGAGTGAATCAGGATAGTGATGTAAAAAGAGTGCTTTTATCTCATCGATCTCTTTTTTTGTTGCTTTTTTTACTTTTGCCATTGTTAAAACCTTGCTCTAAATATAATAAGACTAAAATATTACCACATTAATGAATGATTTACCCAAGAGAGATATACTTCTTCTTAAAATTAAAATACTTCAAGGAAAATAAATATGTTAAAACTAGCAAAAACTTCACTACTCACTGTAGCAATGATGGCAACAGCACTTACAGCATCAGATATATTGGTGACGGTCAATGGTAAAAATATTACAAAACAAGAGGCAGAAACATTTGTGAATGCTTCATCTCCACAAGCACACTTTTCAACACTTGACAAGTCTCAACAGGCAATGATTGTAGACAGACTTGTGGAAAAAGCACTTTTTACAGAACTTGCAGCAAAAGAAGGTATCGATAAAAAACCAGATTTTAAAAGAAATATGGAAAAAATAAAAGAAGAGCTTCTTGTAAATATGTGGATGAAAACGCAAATGGACAATGCTGTGGTAAGTGACAGTGAAGCAAAAGCTTTTTACGATAAAAATAAAGATAAATTTGTACAAAAAGCTTCTATGCATGCAAGACATATCTTGGTTAAAGAGGAAAAAGATGCACAAGCCCTTATCGATGAGATGAAAGACTTAAAAGGTGATGCACTTAAAGCGAAGTTTATAGAACTTGCAAAAGCAAAATCTACTGGACCATCTGGACCTAAAGGTGGAGACTTGGGTAATTTCACAAAAGGTCAAATGGTTCCTGCATTTTCAAAAGCGGTATGGGCTTTAAATGTAGGAGATATTACAAAAAAACCTGTGAAAACACAATTTGGTTACCATGTGATTTATCTTGAAGGTAAAAAGGATGCATCAGCAGTTCCTTATGAACAAGTAAAAGACAAAATCATTGCGTCACTTAAACAAAAACAATTTTCTACCAAAATAGCAGAAGTAGCAAAAGAGCTTAAAAGTAAAGCAACGATTGTAAAACCTTCTTCAGATACTAACGGAACAAAGAAATAGTTTAGAAATAACAGAAAGAGAAGTATGAAAAAATTTTTAATTGTCTTGGGGTTGACTTCTGGTTTTTTGATAAGTACTGTATCTGCAGATGCACTCAAAAATTCTTTAACTAACATATTAAATACAAAAGATTCATCAGGAATGGTGAATCTAAATGGTGTGAGTGTTGGTGCTAAACCAAAACGTAAAGCAATCAAACATGTACGGAAAAGCAGACCAGCTTCTGCTGTTATTGGTCGTTATAATGACGGTAAACCTGTACACAAAAGAGAAGCAGATAAATACATCGCAAAAGCAACCAAAGGGAAAATCAAAGATTTAGATTTGTTGCCTAAAAAACAACGCCTTATGGTACTAAAAGATTTACAACGTATGTATGCAATCAAACATTTTAAAAGTAGACCTGCTAAAGCAGTTGTGGCGACAGTGAATGGTCAGGAAATAGATAAAAAATCTGCAGATAATTATTTGAAGTTAGTTACCAAAGGACAAGTAACAGATTTTGATAAATTAGATAAAAAACAACGTTTGGTTCTTATTACCGAACTTGCAAGACCTATACTTTTAGAAGAAGCTATTGATAAAAATGTGACAGAAGTAGAAAAAGAAGCAGTTTTAAGTCAGTTTTGGTTACAAAAACAAAGAGCAACTACAAAAGTCACAAATGATGAAATGTTAGCACTTTATGAAGCTAAAAAAGCCAAAGCATTAGCAGTAAATCCTCAAGCAAAAATACCTCCATATATCAGTCTTGGAGACAATCTTAAAAAAGAAATTATTGAAAAAAAGATTATGAGCAATCTCATGAAAGATGTCAATATTACCGTTAATTTTGATACAAATGCCACTGAAGCAACACATGACTCAAATGAATCATCAGCAAAATTAGATAAAATACCAGACACAAAGGAAACAGAATGACACACTTTAAAAAACTTTTAATGACAGTTGGATTAGGACTATTTTTAAGTACTGCAAGCGCATCAGCAGCTACAGCAGGTACGGTAAATGGTATTAAAATCACAGTTAAAGAAGCAAACAAAGCACTAAGAGCACTTACCAAAGGTAAAATGACTTGGGCTAAGCTTCCAAAAGATGGTAGAAAACAACTTATCGAAATGATGGCACCTTCTAAGCTTGTCGCAGCCGCAGCAAGAAAACAATTAACAGCAAAAGAAAAACAAGCAGCATTGGCTGGTTTTTGGATGCAGAAAAAAATGTCTAGAATTAAAATCTCAGACAAAGAAGCTAAAAATGCCTATAACAAAATGAAAAAAATGGCAAAAAAAGCGAAAAGTAAAGCAAAAATACCACCATTCAAAAGAGCTAAAAATAATATCAAAATGCAATTGGCACAAGAAAAAGTGGTAAGTAAATTGATGAAAAAAGCAAAAATTAAAGTCAAATAATTCTGTTAAGGGGAAGTAGTTTATGTCTACAAAAGTTTTAGATGTCGTTGAGGCAGGTGTGGTCACAGGGGAAGACCTTCAAAAGTTATTTAAAGTAGCAAAAGATGAAGGTTTTGCCTTACCTGCTGTGAATGTTGTAAGTACTTCTTCAGTCAATGCAGTACTTGAAGCTGGGAAAAAAGTAAACTCTCCTGTCATTGTTCAGTTTTCTAACGGTGGTGGAGCATACTATGCAGGTAAAGGATTACCTTCTTCTGAAGCAGCAGTACTTGGGTGTATTTCAGGTGCACAACATGTACATACTGTAGCCAAAGCGTATGGTATTCCTGTTGTTCTTCATACAGACCATGCAGCAAGAAAGTTGCTTCCTTGGATAGACGCACTTTTAGATGCGAGTGAAGCACATTTTAAAGCACATGGTGTACCTCTTTTCTCATCACATATGATAGACCTCTCTGAAGAGCCTATAGAAGAGAATATTGCTACATGTAAGAGCTACTTAGAACGTATGTCTAAAATGGGTATGACGTTAGAGATAGAACTTGGTGTAACTGGTGGAGAAGAAGATGGTGTAGACAATACAGACATCGATAATTCACTACTTTACACACAACCCGTTGAAGTTGCCTATGCCTATGAAGAGCTTATGAAAGTTTCTCCTAACTTTACTATTGCTGCATCATTTGGAAATGTACATGGGGTATACAAACCAGGGAATGTATCTTTGACACCAAAAATTCTTGATAACTCTCAAAAGTACATTGAAGAGAAGTTTGGCACTGAGCCTAAGCCTGTGGATTTTGTATTCCACGGTGGTTCTGGTTCAGAGCTTGAAGACATTAGAGAAGCTATTTCTTATGGTGCTATAAAGATGAACATTGACACAGATACGCAGTGGGCATTTTGGGATGGTGTGAGACACTATGTTAACGAACATAAAGACTACTTGCAAGGGCAAATCGGTAACCCAGAGGGTGAAGATAAGCCAAATAAGTCTCATTATGATCCTCGTAAATGGATACGTGCTGCGGAGCTTTCTATGGTGGAAAGACTTGAGAAGGCATTTGAAGATTTAAATTGTGTGGGGCGAAATTAATATTTCACTTTAATTAGTTTTGTTTAGTTAATTTCCTCTTATTTTAACTGAGGCGTTGTTTTCTCTTCATTTTTTTTAGAAAAAAACGAAGCAAAAAAATCGTCGTCCCTCTCAAATCGCTCTGCTTTCAAGGGTGTTCGGGACGACAAGACACGCATTCGCGTGATTTGATAGGAAGAGCATGATAAAAAATTCTCCTGTTGAAGAAATTTCTTTTGAAGGATACTCTTTTTACTTAAAAAGAGATGACCTTCTTCATCCAGACTTCTCTGGGAATAAAGCCCGTAAATTTTACTACTTCTTAGAAAATGATTTTCCTGATATTAAAAAGATAATCTCCTATGGTTCTGCTCAGTCGAATGCGATGTATTCACTCTCTGTGCTTGCTAAGATGAGAGGGTGGGAGTTTGAGTATTTTGTAGATCATCTAGCAGATTATTTACGTGATAATCTTCATGGTAATTATAAAACTGCGTTAGAAAATGGGATGAAATTAACCGTAGGGTCGCTAAAATCGACCGAAGCTTTTGATATAGATACACTTTTCATAGAAGAGGGTGGACGACAAAAAGAAGCAGAGTATGGTATTAAACTATTGGCTCAAGAGATTATAGAATGGCAAAAAGAAAATAAATTAGATGAGCTAAATATTTTTCTCCCTTCTGGCACAGGAACTACAGCTTTGTTTTTGCAAAAACATTTACCAAACAATACGGTCTATACAAATCCTTGTGTGGGAGATGCAGCGTATTTGAAAAAGCAGTTTTTTGAGCTAGAAGAAGATGAAAAAACTCATCCAACTATTTTGTCTTTAGAGAAAAAACACCATTTTGGAAAACTTTATAGAGAAAATTACAAAATTTGGCTAAAATTACAACAACAAACGGGAGTGGTCTTTGACCTTCTTTATGACCCTTTGGGATGGCGTACTTTGACTGCTCATCCTGAGGTTTTACATAAGCCTATACTCTACATACACCAAGGTGGTGTGTTAGGTAATGAAAGTATGCTCCCAAGATACGAACGAAAATACGGTATGTAGGGTGTTGTACCCTTACAACACCAATGTAA
>DRQB01000050.1 GCA_011330645.1 Campylobacterota bacterium
AGCGCAATGAATATCCATCGGTACTTAGATTCGAGTCCATGAATCAAACTGTTGAATTTCAAATGTTTTTTGAACACTTTGTCTACAGTATCATTTTGAGGTGTGGTAAAAAGAGAACCATCTTCTAGTATGATTTTACGTTCTATATTGGCTAAACGGTTTCCAACCTGTAGGTTTTTTAATGCTCCTTCAAGGACTTTTCCATTGTCTATTTCAAGTCTATATAATGTATCATTATCTATAAACATCCTAGCAGCACTTGAGGCAGCAGAGCCCTCAGCATACCACTTTCCCTCAAGCATCCTAGAATCCTAACCCAACATCTACATCAAAGGCATCACCTATTTGTTCCCCCAGTGATGATTCTTCTTTTTGTTTTTGTGTAACATATTCATAAAATCCTGCTTCTGTATCGACCAATGTATTCTCAAGCATGAGTCTTGCCACTCTTACCTTTGCCCAGGGAAAAGCCAAACCAAACGTTACAATTACCATGAGAAAGTTTGTTATCATCACCCATGCTAAGGGTTTTGCTTTTAACGTGGAAGCAAACGTAATTTTATCGTCCAATGCCATGTTCTCATAAATATATTCTCTTTGTCTTGCTGTTGCATACGCAGTCACAAACAGGATTGCCAGTATCAACCCTAAATATACCATCACAACAATAGGCATAATCGTACCCATATACTCTGCTGTTTTTTGTGGATCTTGTATGTTATTTTTTATCTCCATAAGCGTCTCCAACCCAACGGTTCCATATACTACGGCACCCAGAGCTAAAAAGAGCATAGCAAGTACCAGAAGACCCAGAAGTATTGTTTTCAGTAAAATATTGAGAAATTTTCTGGTTTGTAACTGTGTAGAAAAAACACCCTGCCCATAGCGTGATCCGTTAATCGTATAAGAAGCATTTTTCTTTTTGATTAAAGCAAATAAATAAAAGGCAAAAATCAAAGAGAGAAGTATAATAATAGGTATCAAGCTAGCTACCCACGGTGGCATATTGGCTTGTGCTCCCATCATTGGGATGGCAACAGCTGCGGCTACAGGCACACCATAAACTGCCAACAACAGAAGAAAAGGATAGAAGAAAAAATTAATATAGGATTCTTTTAAACTCCCTTCAAAACCAAAGCGTACATTGGAAAAACTTGTCATTCGCATGCTAAACTTGAGTGACCTCCATATAAGCCAAGGAATAGCAACAAATAAAAATAATAGGAGTAACAAACTGCCCAATGGCGAGATTTGTTGTATCACCACATACACAATAAAGAGTGTCATCGCCACCAAAAAACCTAAAAAAAGTTGTTTCCCTGTAGCATGGTATTCAAAGTTTCTTCCCTCTAGTGTTGCATTGCCATAAAAATAACGATGATTACGTACTTTTGCCCAAGGATAATACAGTCCCAGCGTCACAATAACTAATAAGACATTCACAATCCATATCTTAAAATATTCATTACCACTGCCTTCAAAATTTAAAGCTTTCATCTTTTCCACTCCCCTTATATATAAAGATAAAGTGTAACATAAAATAAATTAATCTTATTAAACCCTTAAGTTAAACTTGTTACAATTAAACATATCAACAAAAAGGAAAAAGATATGTCAAAAGTAGTAAAAGTCATTGAAGTACTCTCACAATCAGATAAGTCATGGGAAGATGCGGCAGCGTCTGCAGTCAAGTCTGCAAGTAAAAGTATTAAAGGAATTAAGGGAATTAACATTACCAATATGTCTGCAAAAGTAGATGGTGACAAAATCGTTAAATATAGAATTAACGCAAAGATTTCTTTCTTAATCAAATAATTCGCTATGTATAGGCAAGTGCCTATACAAACTTTGCTATAATCCTTTTTATGAATCATATAAAAACGTACGCCTATAACCATACCCCACTCTCTTTCGATTTCGAACAAACCGTTGAACGCTTTTTCGTAGAAGAGATACCCCTTTACAACTTTTCAGGTACAGGAAACTACCTCGTACTTAAGATACAAAAAACAGATATGAGTACATGGAAGCTCATCACCGTTCTAGCCAAAGCCACTGGCTTACAAGAACGTGACATAGGCTATGCAGGTCTTAAAGACAAGAATGCTACCACCATACAGTACATTTCCATACCAAAAAACAGAGAAAAAGAACTCAACAAAAACCTTACCACAGACAAGATAGAGATACTCGAACGTACCTACAACAAAGCCCCTATCAAAGTAGGTCACCTCAAAGGAAACAGCTTTTCTATTGTATTGCATAACATTAATGCAAATGATGCCAAGTTTTTTAACACCACAGCTAAAAAAATGCAAAAAGACGGCATACCAAACTACTATGGTTACCAACGCTTCGGAGAGGACAGCCGTTCGTACCTACAAGGAAAAGAGATAGCCCACTCCGGTAAAAAGCTCAAGGGAAGTAAAGAAAAACTTCTAGTCTCAGCCTACCAAAGCTACCTCTACAACAAATGGCTCGGACAAAGAGTTAAACTCTCTACCATCATAGCCTCTAACAATGTAGAAAATGCAGCCAAAAAACTTCAATATCCTCTAGAACTCGTTAAAGTTTTGGCCAAACAACCACAGCTTTTTAAACTCTTTTTAGGTGATGTCATGATGCCTTACCCTTATGGTAAATTGGACTACTTGAAAGACATGTATCAGTCTGCCCTTGCCTTTTCACAAAAAAAAGTAAGCCCTACTGGACTTCTATGTGGGGAGAGAGTAGAACGTGCCAAGTCAGATGCCTACCATTTGGAAGAGCCTTTTGATGACACTGAACTCACAGCTCTCAGAGGTGACAGACGCTTCGCATGGATATGGCCAAATGAAGTAGAAACAGAATACAACCCAGACAGTAAACAACTCACGGTAGAGTTCTACCTGCCTAAAGGCTCGTATGCTACTACATTTCTAGAGGAGATTGGGAAATTTTCATTAAAAGAGGCTATGTCTAAATCAGCATAGACCCCTCAGCTTATATTTACTCATTTAAACTTACACCAAAGAGAATAACTCTGGTGTAGAAGTTGATACGTACCCGTATAGGTACCACTAAAAGTCGTAAGTAATCCCTACAGAGAAGATGTTTGTTTTGACTTTAAAGATACCTTCATTTTGGAAGAGGTTTTGATAATCTGCCCAAAGTCCCCAACCTTTTTCTTGATTACCCTGTCCATCAAAATCTCTAGCATACTGACCTGCGCTTGTATCTGAGGAAAGATCATATTCAAATCCTGCCCCATATGAGAATCCATTTTTACTTAACGTACCATTATTAAAACCACAGCCTTCTACTTTCGTTTTACCATACCCCAGTAATCCATACACATTCATACTATCAATAAAATGGTATTGTGGTTTAAGGTAAAGACCATAGTGTGTCGTAGTTGAGAAATCTTTTTCAATATTAGCTCTAAGTACTCTTCCTTCTATTCCTATATATTTATTAAAATCCCACCCCGCTCTTAAAATAGCACCATATGTCATATCTTTTTGTCTCACATCATTTCCACAAGGGCACTCTTTACTCACTGCTGATGCTATAACCCCGATGCCTAAATAAATAGGGATAGGATTAATTACTGCTGGTACAGGAAGTACTTCTGCTTCTACAGGTGCTACTTTTTTTCCACCTGCATACACGACATTAGTTAATGCAACAATTGTGCCAAGGGTTATTATTATTTTTTTCATCATCTTTTCCTTATACTCTATACTCTTCTTTTTTTACAAAGAAGAGAGCTGTCATCAGTGTCATTAGCATCATTGCGAGCATTCCTAACAATCCTAGTGCATCTGAACTATCTGTTGATACATTAGCACAACCACAGTTGATAGGTGCATCTACTGTCACTATATTTTCTCCTGCCACGACACTGACTGATCTACGGTAAGTATTTGTTCCATTTTCGAAAACATATCCAGCATATCCTTGATTAGGTATCGTAAATTCTACTTGATATGTTTCATCAGGGTCAACATCAAAACCTGTATGAAAGACACCTTGTTCATCTGTCCAGCCATAGATACCTTGATCATTTGTAGTCAATATATGATTTCCATTTACATCTTCTACTGGATTTCCATCAGCATCAAATAATGCTACTGTTCCACCTACTACTGGTTCTTCTTCTGGATCTTGTAGACCATTTTGATTACTATCAATCCAGAAATAATCCCCAATATGTGCTGTTGGGGTAATTCCTGCATCATGTGTCATATCATTGTCTCCAAAATCTAAACTAAAGACAGGTGTTTTATTAGTTGTATTATCTACATCAGAGTCAACACTCTCATTACAATCAGGACAGTGGGCAGTGTAGGAATAATTTTCATCAAATTCAAGATAATAATTTCCTGGTTCAGCCACTTTAAAGATATATTCTCCATTCTCATCAGTTACGGCTGTTGCAATAAGTGTGCCAGCTTCACTATAGAGTTTAACCGTCACACCTGCCTTAGGTTCCTCTCCATCATCTTGAGCGCCATTACCATTCTCATCCATCCAAACTCTGTTCCCTACATAGATATCTCCTTTAAAAGGCATCGTAACAGTTGCTTGGTCAGACTCTATACCCTCTGCATCTGTGGTTGTATAATTAAAGACAACTACAGGGTTTCCATTCACCGGATCTATAGTTAATTTTGTTGGATCAAAGTTCACGATAGGTTCTCCCTCTACAACAGGTACACCATCATAATAGAGTATCCCCATCGTATCAGGATCAGGCAATGTTGTTATGGTAACAATCATCGGTTGTCCATCTTCATTATCTGTAATGTTTAATGCTGGTACTTGATATTGTGTATTCCCCGATGGATTAAGTTGCAATGTACTATTTGTGTCTTCTGCTACTGGTTTTACATTGATTCCAAAATCAACATGAGGAACATTTGTATCAGTTATAGAAACTTGAATCATACCATCTTTATCTCCATCATTGCCAGTAGCATTACTATCATTTAAATTTTCACCTGTATTATTCCAATTTACAGGAAGTGCAGAAACAGTAGCATCTTCTTCCGTTGAAAGTACTATAGAATAATTGTGGTCTGGTGCAACACCATCTGTACCATCAAAGCTATAACTACCGTCATCAGCGATAAGTGTACTTGCCAATACAGTCCCATCATCAGCCAATAAAGTAGCATAAAGTGGTTCATTGTCAGGTGCAGAAATGCCTGTACCATCTACATTATCATTACCATTTCCATCATTAAATACATTTCCTGAAATAATAAGTTGTGTAAATGGCATTGAGACTGTTGCAGGCTCTGACTCTATACCATCTGCATCTGTGGTAGTATATTCAAATGTTACATTTTGATCACCATTATCTGGGTCAACCACTAAGAGTGATGCGTTATAGTCTGCTATCACTGTACCATCAGAAACTTCTATACCATCATAATAGAGTATGGCATTGGTTGGTACTGTTGAGATAGTAACAATCATTGGTGTACCATCTTCACTATCTGTTACGTTAAGTTCGGGTACTGGTACTGTAATATCCGCCCCTGGATTGAGTTGTGCTATTTCATTAACATCTATAGCCAATGGCTTTTTATTGATACCAAAATCTATCAAAGGAACATCTGTTGTTGATACAGACACATTAAGTAGACCATCTGGGGTACCATCATTGCCTGTACCGCTATCGTTCAAATTTTCACCTGTACTATTCCAATTTTCTGGAAGTGTTGAGAATGTTGCATTTTCTGCTGTTGATAGCACGATTGTATAGTTCGTATCTGCATTCACACCCACTGAACCATCAAAACTATATGTTCCATTTTCATCAATCACAACTGATGCTAATATCCCTCCATCTGATGAAAGTAATGTTGCATAAAGTTGTACACCATCAGGTGAACTAATACTCTCACCAAAGACATCGTTATCGCCATCACCATCATTATAAATATTGCCAGATATTGTAAGTCCTGTAAATGGCATAGTCACTGTTGCAGGGTCAGATTTAATACCATCTGCATCTGTTGTGGTGTAGTCAAATATTACTATTTGATCTCCATCTATAGGGTCTACGGTTAACAATGACTGATCAAAGTTTACTATCGTAGTATTCGCATCAACAACCCCCCCATCATAATACAGAATTGCATTACTTGGTATGGATTCTATCGTAATGGTTGTTGGTGTACCATCTTCTAAATCACTCACATTTAAATCAGGTACATCTACTTCCGTATCACTACCAGGATTTTGTTGTGTGTTTTCACTGACATCTGTCGCCACAGGCTTAAGGTTAATACCAAAGTCTACTTGTGGAACATCCGCTGTTGTTACAGATACATTTATCTTGCCATCAACTGTTCCGTCATTACCTGTACCAGAAGCATTTAAATTTTCACCTGTATTATTCCAGTTTGAGGGCAATGTACTTGATGTTGCATTTTGATTGCTAGAAATAACAACTGTATACTCTGAATTTGGTATGATACCATCCATACCATCAAAACTGTATGTACCATCTATCGCAATCGCTGTTGTTGCAAGTATCGTACCTGTTCCATCTAAAAGGGTTGCATAAAGCTGCGTACTCGCTGGTGCAGAAATAGGTGTTCCATTTACATTGCCATTACCATCTCCATCATTAAAGACATTTCCTGAAATCTTAAGTCCTGTAAATGGCATAGTAACAGTGGCAATTTCAGATTCTATACCATCCGCATCTGTAGTAGTATAGTCAAATGAAACAACTTGATCACCATTATCTGGATCAACAGTAAGTTTGGTTGGGTCATAGTTATTAATGACCTGTCCTACTGTCACTGGTACATTGTTATAATATAAAGTAGCATTATTTGGTAATGTCTTGAGCGTAATAGTACTTGGTGTACCATCTTCACTATCACTTACATTCAACGTTGGAACTTGTACTTGTGTATTTGTCCCTGGATTAAGCTGTGTTGTCTCATTTGTATCTAAAGCAACTGGTCTTTCATTTATACCAAAATCGACTAAAGGGATTTCTGGGGTAACAACAGTTAACCCTAATGTACTCACAGTAATCATACCATCAACAAGACCATCATTACCTGTGGCATTGGTATCATTAAGATTTTCACCTGTGTTATTCCAGTTTAGTGGAAGTGTACTTGTTGTTGCATTTGCATTGGTAGAAACAACAACTGAGTAATTATGGTCTGGTGAGACACCATCTGCTCCATTAAACCCATAGGTGCCATCTGCTGCGATAGGAGTACTTGCAAGTACCGTACCATTTACATCTAAAAGGGTTGCATAAAGCTGTGTACCCGCTGGTGTAGAAATAGGTGTTCCATTTACATTACCATCTCCATCTCCATCATTAAAAATATTTCCTGAGAGTGTTACTTCTACAAATGGCATTGTTACTGTTGCTGGTTCTGACTCTATACCGTCTGCATCTGTGACGGTATAATCAAAGATGACTGTTTGATTACCATCATCTGGGTTGACTGTTAATTTTGAAAAATCAAAATTTGTGATAGCTACACCAGGAACAACAGCTACACCATCATACAATATCTCTGCATTGGCTGGTAATGTTACTAAAGTTAATGTTTTAGGTGAGGTATCTTCACGATCTGTAAGATTGGCTACTGATGCAGTCTGCACAAGAACACCCACATTTCCACCAGGATTAAGTACTGGAGGATCTACCACATCTGTAGCTACTGGCTTTTCATTGATACCAAAGTCCACAAGTGGTACAGATTCATCCGCAACTTCTACTTGCACAATACCATTGAGTACACCATCAGGTGCCGTGCTTGTATTATTTTCACTGGAGTAATTCCAATTATTTGGAAGTACTGGCGCTGATTGAGGAACACCAACGGTCATTTGTTCTGTACTAAGAACCACCGTGTAGTTAGAGTCTGGGTTAATATGCTTATCGAAGAGATATTCTCCTGTGGTTGTGTTTATCTCTACTGTATCTATGACAGTACCGGTATTGTCCACAAGATTGGCATAGAGAGCTGTACCATCTATGTCACCAATAGGTGTTCCATCTACTGTACTTCCATTACCATCATTATAAATAGTTCCTGAAATGTGTATAGGTACACAAACAGCAAAACCAGAAAGTGCTAATGCAGACCGTGTCTGATTGAGTATGTCTGGTCCAGCCTGATGTATAATCACTAGTTTTCTAATAGGTACACCATTTGAACTATAAATCAAGTGACCTGTTGCACTGTTTGCATCTGTTCCTGTCCCTTGAAGGACGCTAGGATCAGTCACTCCATCAGTATGGTAGAAACCGTTAGTAGTTGTAAGGTTAGTTCCTGATCCAATACTTGCAAGTAAGGGGACAAGGTTGCCATTTTCATCATAGGCTTCCATTTTCACAGCATCTTGCCAATCCCAACCACCATCACCATTTCTAACATCACCAGAATCAAGATCTCTGATCCTCCAGTTATCTAATAATACTGATTCATTAAAGTCTACCGTTAAACTAGCTTCTGAACCTGATGGTAAAAGGGCACCTGGCTCATCTGTACTATTATTGTCTTGTTTTCCAAGATATAACGTTAAGTAGGGTTGTCCAAATACACCATTTTGTGCATAGTTGGAATTCGTACTTGTATTGACTTCATAACTTCCTGCATCAATGTTATTAAACTGATTGTTGGTATCTGTGACATACATTGAGACAGCAATACTCTTACCCCCTACTGTTGTAAATGTTTTTGCTGTGCCTACATTGGAATTAGCAGCCATATCATGCCATACAGAACTGGAACTAACCGTAGAACCTTCCCAAGTAATACTTGATGGTTTTGCACAACTTGCAAGTGAAGCAGGGTCACTGTCCGTAATAGGTGGAACGTTAAATCCAAAATCTTTCACTACATATGCATTTGCAGGTATATCAACCGTCTCTACAATACTTGTGGTAGGCGTAGCACCTTCTGGTAAATCTGGATCAGCTGTATCTACACTTACTGTGGCTGGTCCTACTGGTAAACCTGTAAGGTCATACCCACCAGTAGCATCTGTAGTTAATAAATGTTCGACACCATACACATCAGTCACTTTGATGTCAATACTTGGATATTTTACAGACTCTGCACCTGTGAAGTTACCATCTGAGTTATCATCTTTAAAAACAATACCTTTCACATTACCAAGTACTGGTTTATCTACAAAATCATTATTGGGCGAATCTTGTGTATTTGCATCTATCTGTGTAATATGACTATCGTTCGTGCCATCAGGCTGACCATCATCTGTAACATTACTGTCTCTATCTATTGCATCTTCAACATTTGGTGGGTTTATTTCTTCAACACCATAAGTACCGGGGATGACATTAAAACTGTAATCTCCATTTGCATCGGTAAAGGTTCTGGCTAGTTCTGTACCATTTTCATCATAAAGTACCATTTCCACTGGTACGAGTGGAGCTCTATCTGTAAGATTGTCATCTGTGATATCTATACCGACATTACCAGAAATTTTTCTTACTTCTGGGTAGACTACTGTAAGGGTTGACTCATTAGAGACAAGTCCTGTGTTATCTGACACTTCATATTTAACTGGAGTAGGATTACCTAAAAAACCTACTTCAGGAGTAAAGGTAACGTTACCTGCACCATCTTCTGTCCATACCCCTTCACCAGGAACAGTTATGCTCTTACCATCAGCCGCAACAGTCGAACCAGGAAGCCCTGAAGTAAAAATAAAACTAGAAACATTTAAGTCATTTTCTGGATCTGAATCGATACCTGAACCACTGTTCTCTGTAATAGCATTAAATGTAACGGGCTGTTGTACCGGTCCATTGCTTGTATTGATAATGGTACCTGTTTTGTTATTATCCGTTGATACAGGTGCCGTTTGTGGATAGTCAATCGTTATTGTAGCTGTCACTACGTTACCCTCTGTATCTTGCACCGTATAAGGTACAGGAGTTGGATCTCCAGTAAATGTTGGAAGTGGCATAAATGTCACATTCCCAACATTATCTACTGTCCATGTTCCCTCACCCGCGACTACTAAAGTTGTACTGTTGTTTTCTGAAAACTTCACGGTATTAGGATCTAATTGGTAACTTCCGTTTGTATCATTTGTAAGTATATTAAGATTTGTTTGCGTGCCTGAATTAGGGTTACTCTTATAGTCATCCTCTGCTGTTGGCAACACTACAAAAAATGGTATGCTTACTGTTGCCACATCCGACTCTACACCTGCTACATCTGTCACAGTGTAAGTAAAGATAATATTTTGATTACCTGAATCTGGATTTACAGTAAGAAGTGTTGGGTCAAAGTTTAATATTGGTGTACCTGCAACCACAGGAGTACCATTATAAAATAATGTACCATTGGTTGGAAGTGTCTTAATAGTCACTGTCGTCGGTGTACCATCTTCATTGTCTGAAACGGCTGCACTCAAAGTCACTGCTGAAACTGGTACAGCAGTATTTCCTCCTGGATTGACTTGAGAGGTCTCAGTAATATTATTTGCTTCTGGTTTTTTATTGATACCAAAATCTACTTTAGGGACATTCACTGTACCAACATTCACTGTTATTTCCCCATCATTGTCTGTACCATCTTTCCCTGTTCCTGTGGACGCATTAAGATTTTGTCCCGTATGGTTCCAGTTTGCAGGTAAGTTAGCAGCTGGTTTTGCCTGCCCTACTGTACCTTGAGTCGTACTCAAAGACACTACATAATCTGTATTGATTCGTATGCCATCTTCCCCATCAAATACATATGTTCCATCTGCTGCAATGGGAGTAGAAGCGATAACATTACCTGCATTATCTATCAAGTTTGCATACAGTTGAACACCATCAGGTGTTGGAATAGCCGCACCGTTTACATTAGCATCCCCATCCCCATCATTAAAAATATTACCAGAAATTATAGGCGTGTAGAAACCAGCATCCACAGTAGGATTATCTTCCCCTTTACCTAAACTGATGACATCTGTTGTTCCTGTACTATCTATATTTGAATCTACAGTAGTATCTGCACCTTGTGCTTTAGGACTCGCAAGATATCCAGTAGGTGTAACAAATGCTACTTTATAATCTCCCTGTACCAACTTATCAAAGCTATAAAAACCATTGCTATCTGTTACCACTACATAATCTTGTGTAGGGTTAGAAGGATCTTTAACAGGATTGCCAGCAGCATCTAAAAGTTTTACAGTGATACCTGCCATACCTGCTTCATTCGTATCTTGGATGCCATCTTGATTTTGATCGTACCATACTTTATCTCCAAGAGATGAACCTACAATGGGTGCGGTAACAGAGTTAGAAGCCACAGGTAAAGTAATGCCCGATGCAGAACTACCTGCAGAGTTAGAATAGTTGTCTCCCTCTAGGTTGTTGTTTACCTCTATAGCAATTTGAAGTTGACAAATAGCTCCAGATTCCATAGATGGACCAGAGGCACGCACTGCTGTTACCTCAGTATTATCTGAAAAGGTAAATCCTGAAGATGCGATGGTACATCCATTAGGACCATTTTCATTACCTTCACACCAAATTGAACTTGCCCCACCGATACTGTTTGCCACACCTACAGTTGGTGCCAAGTTTACTGTGGAAGGGGTTTCATTGGTATAGTAGTATTTTACACCACCATTTGCAGAGACATCACACACATCTGTACTTCCAGGATGTGAGATAAGTTTAATCTTATTGAATTGCATACTACCATGATACGTTGTTGGCACTTTTCTTTTTAAAGTTGAACTCGAAAAAGCAATAGCGCCATCTGCACCATCACCTACAAATGGTAATACATCAATCACATCTAAATCTGTAATATTTACAGGAGACCCATTTCTTAAATCAATTGAGAAATCTATATTTTCAGGTGTAGTTATACGCTCTCTTTCCGATGGATATGCTGGGTTTTCTACTGTATTTTTAACAATATTAATAGAAGAAGGGACAGAAATTGAAAATCCAACATCTGATTTACGTTGGGTAATAGCTGAACCATCATTTGGAGACTCAATTTTAGCAATGTTTCTATTGGTTCCAGCCTTGGCAGTAATTCCTATGAGTGCTGTATAATGGATATCTGCCAATTCCTCATTGACATTTCTGGTTCCTAGATCCCAAATAAGTACTTGATTCTCACCATCAACACAAGGATTCGATGTATTTGAAATATCACTTACATCTGCACATGTACCTTGGGTTGGTTCGGCATAAGGTGCTTGCACACTTCCACCTTGGTATGTGACACCTTTTGGTAGAAAATCCACAATTCTAACTGGTCCAGAATCTGTTAACCCTGTATCATTAGTAAAGGAAACAGCCAAATTAAAGTCGATATCATCACCTGGGGATACAGATGTTTTATTTCCTGTTTTAATCACACGTACTTTGGCTCCAACGAAAGTTACTCTATCCCCTAATCTTCCAGAATGAGGCAAAGGATATTCATTGGGTACATAGGTTGAGACAGAAAGTGCATTACCGTTAAATGATTGGGCTGCATAGTTAACAATTTCATCTCCATTTTGTAGTGCTTGTCCAGAAAGTGGATAATCACCTGTGGCTAAATGGTTTGTACGTATTTTATGGTTAAGCCACATATATGTTGTTGGTCCAGGAGGGTACACATATCCTGGTCTTAGTCTTATTCTCACTTTTGTAACTGCACCGATACCTGTTGCATCTGCTTTTGCTGCAGCTACAGAAGAATGCCATACGGTACTTGAATCACTACATTCAGCTACAACCTTGTCTCCATGTTGTGCTGTTTGGTCTCCTCCTTGTGAAGGCAACCATGATTTATCCGTATAGGTTGAAGCATATTCCACAATGAAAGGTTCTTGCCCCACAGGTTTTCCATTCACTAGGTCACCTGTTTTAACTGAGAACCCATAGTTAATTGCACCTTGAATATATCCTCCACTATAAGGGGTTTTAATCTTATCATATGTTACGTTATCTGCAATATCTTGTATGTCTAATCTATAGGCATCAACGACATCACATATTGTCTCCTCTGTAAAGTCTGTACCACCTGTATTGCTACTGGTAAGCTGTGTTGAGAACTCATATCCTGCATTGACAACACCACTACCTCCACGGTAGATGGTCTCCCCTCCAGGGTATGTCCAAACACTATTTTTCTCTCCTCTATAGTATTTATCAAAGCTCCCTTTTGTATAGTAGAGTGTGACGTATTTATCATTATCTTTTTCACTCTCTCCCGCACCTACAAAGTTAGCATTTCCCGTAGGTGTAACAGGATTAAAGTCTGTAAAATGGTTTTTGGTTTGTCTCTCTCCTGTATTTCCATTTGCTGCAACATTGTCTTTTACATCATCTAGAGGTACAAACACATTGATAGTCCCAAGTGCAGCTATCCCTCTGTTTACAGGTAACGGTCTACCTGCATAATCATATTTAGGATAATTACTTAATGTACCATCTACACCAGAAAGTGTGACGGCAACACTTGAGCCTGTTTGTGTACAAGTGATTTGTTGTTCATCAGCTAGTTGATCTATTTTACGTTCACCTTTAGTGGTTCCGTAAATCGACCCTGGACCAGAAAATGATAAAGGATTGGTTGAGCCAACATATCCATCTTTTTGATCTCTACGTCCTTTTGTTGTACAATCTACTAGTTGTGCATTGGGAGAGATGCCTGATAAATCATCTGTCCATGAAAAAGTTGCAGGATTTCCCATAGATTCATTTCCTACAAGTGCAGAAGCGTTATCTGTTTCACCATTGACTTCATCTGCTTCCACAGAGTAAACATACTCAAGTAACCAGCCTTTTGTTCCGTCAGGAAGTGTATGCCCTGTTTTTGTTCTATAATATAATTTTTGTAAGTTCCATCTAGGTGCAGCAGTCACAGTTAGAGAAACTCCTTCCGTATCGTCTGTTCTTGTTGGGGCATTAGGTGTTACTGCTGTAAACGAGATAGGGCCAGGTTGTACACCAGAAGGGGCAACACCTTTGACAGTAACATTAAAGATAAGGTCTTCTGCATAAGTACCTACATCATTTTTATCAAAATCTTTCCTTACACATGTCATGGTTTGTCCATCTGCAGAAATAGATGAACCCGTACCACAAAAACCTGGTAAGGTGTCCCATTTGTAATATTTTCCACCATCGGGGGCTACCGGGAGTGTAGAGGTAAGTGTTACTTCCTCATCTGCACCACCTGCTACACCAGACCAGTTCCACGCTGCAATAGCCTGAAAGGAGTCATTTGTTCTAATTACAAGATCTCCATTATAGCTATCATCCGTAGGGTCGGCTACAGTCCCCCCATTATTATATCCAGGGTCCGTACCAAAGTCACATCCTATCGTAGGATTTGTAGGACAAATTGTTCTACCATTAACAATATTGCTTGTTTGATTGACTGGAGCAACGATGCCCCCTGTTTGACCATATTTAGTCGTAAGTTCAAGTGTTGCAGAAAACACCAAAGAAGTTGTAAACAGTATAAAAAGTATACTTGCTTTTAGTAATCCCATATTTTTTCTCTTCCTTTATTAAAATATAAAGGTAAGCTTAACTAAAAAATGTCACATTTTTGTCAAAATTATGATATTTATTTTTTTTGATTACTTTCTTCCTCTCCCTCTTTTTTTACTCTTAGACTTTTTATCATCTTTTGGCTTCGCTGCATCATACACTTTAAAGCCATCACGCTTGGTAGTCTTACGCTTTTTTGTACTTGAAAATGTCGTAGACTTTTTCTTCTTTTTACCAAAAGCCCCATCTGCACTTTTATGCTCTTTAGAGTTTTTACGTGCACCTTTTTGTTTGACTTCTACTTTAGGGGCGTAGCCCTCTAACTTCTCTTGGGCTATAGCTTTACCCATGAGTTTTTCTACATCTTTAAGTGCCACCATCTCAGTAGGCGATATAAGTGTGATAGCCAGACCTTCAGCCCCTGCTCTACCCGTGCGTCCTATGCGGTGTATGTAGTCACCTGTAACGTGTGGGATGTCATAGTTCATAACCACGGCTAGGTTGGGTATGTCTAAGCCACGTGCAGCGATATCTGTGGCTACGAGTACTCGTATCTTTCCTTCTTTAAACCCCTCTAAGGCTCTGGTACGCTCTCCTGAACTTTTACCCCCATGAATGACAGCCGTTTTAAGTCCAGAGAGGTTCAGTTCTTTTGTTACCTCGTCTGCTACCTCTTTTTTACGTACAAAGACCAAAACATGCTGGTAGTTACGCGAACCTATGAGGTAGGAAAGAAGCTCTGTTTTTTTCTCTTTCTCTACAGGATAGACTATCTGCTCCACCGTATCTGCCGAAGTCCCCATAGAGTCTACTTCTATGAGCTTAGGCTTAGTGAGTATCTGCTCTGCTAAACGCTTCACTGAGCCAGAGAGTGTCGCAGAGATGAGTACATTTTGGCGACGCTCGGGGAGATGCTGGAGTATTTTACTTACTTCATGTACAAACCCCATATCTAAAATGGTATCTGCTTCATCAAGTACCAAGTAGTCTACAGAATCAAGATTGACATTTTTCTGGTTAATATGCTCCAACAAACGCCCAGAAGTAGAAACGATGATGTCCACTCCTACTTTAAGTCTGTTTGTTTGAGAAGTAAGATTGGCTCCACCATAAAGGACTATGCTCCTTAAAGGCAAATACTTCCCATACGCTTCGACAGAAGCCTCTACCTGCTTTGCCAGTTCACGGGTAGGCACAATGATGACTGCTTTGGGGTAATGCTGTCCCTCTACAAAGTTACGAGAGAGTTCCTGTAGTATAGGCAAAGTAAACCCCGCCGTCTTCCCCGTACCCGTCTGCGCCCCCGCCATAATGTCAGCACGCGTAAACATAGCAGGTATAAGTGCCTTTTGTATGGGTGTTGCAGACTCATAGCCTTTGTCTTTGAGGGCTTGGAGTATCTTCTCATCTAGTCCTAACGTGGCTAAAGATGTTGTATTTTCTTGGGTTTTTTCTGCCATAGGTAGCCTTGATGAATGTTTTTTGTAATTGTAGCGAATTTCATGGTATATCTGAAAGAGATAATAAAGTTTAGCTCATTTCCATAGTTTTATCTTTTTTTATGTATTATAGTTTAGAAAACTTGAGCGTGTAAAAATATGGCATATTGTCATGTTTGTTAGATTCTCATTACATTCCCACCAAAGGCGGATGGGAACAATGAACAATTATAAAAGGAATGATAGAAGAATAATGAAATTTATATATATATTACTATTATTGTATTTTGGGAACAATATGTTAAATGATGGTTCAATTTTTGATTTATTAATCGTTATTATTTTCAGTTTAACATTATTGATAGATTTATTTTATAAGTATAGAAACGAGCTAAAAAGATAAACAAACTTAGCTCGTTCCCATCCCTCCTCAGTGTGAATGCATACTTCAATATATTCTAGAAAAAATACCAAATACTAATACAAATTTAAACTTTCGTAGGGTGTTGTACGGCTCAGCATTTAGTGCTTCGCTTGCACTGCATTTTAATGCTTGTCCCATGACAACACCAACACTTCAAACGTCTATATAAAATTGATTTTTTCATCATGCATATTTATGGTGTTGTAAGGGTACAACACCCTACACATTTTGAACCATTTAAATACATAAAATATCAATCTAAATTCAAATCTGATTTTTCAAGCCTACGCTTAAGCTTCATCTTCTGTTTGGCTACTTCACGCATGTCTGCATGAGAATCACTCTCATCCATTATCTCTACACCCAAGATAGTCTCAACACAGTCTTCAAGGGTCACGATACCCTCTGTTTGGTCATAAGAGTCTTGTACCAAGAACATATGCTCTTTCTTCTTGATAAATAGGTCTAGCGCCATAGAGACAGGGATGTTTTCGTTTATCTTGTAGATGTCTTTTTGTATACTCTCTAACGTCACAGAATCATCTTGTAAAGCATGTTTAAAGATCTTCTTTGTCATCACCATGCCTGTGATATTTTCAATGCTTTGGGCAAATACAGGCACACGGGAAAATTTAAAAATCGCTGGTTCATTTGCAACGATGTCTGCAAGTGTACGTTTACCATCTAAAGCAAAAACAACTGTTCTAGGTGTAAGTATCTCTTCAATTTTAATGGTATCTAACATCAATATGTTTTCTATAACATCAGACTCCTGTTCATCAAGAACACCTTCATCTTCACTCATGAGTGTAGACTCGATGAGCTCTTCACGGGTAAGGCTCATACCCTCATCATTTTTCTTAATACGGTTGGTTACAAACAGTGTCATAAGAATAATAGGATACGTTATCCAAATAAATATACGAATGACATACGCGGCCATAGGTGCTAACTGTTTCCAATACGTCGCACCGATGGTTTTAGGAATGATTTCGGCAAGAAATAAAATGGCAAAGGTCAATACTACCGAAACCCAGAACACTGCACTAGAGCCAAAGACATGCTCTGCCTGAGCACCTACAGCTGCCGCACCCAAAGTATTGGCAATAGTATTTAAGATGAGTATAGAAGCGATAGATTTATTGATATTTGTTTTATGTGCTTTAAGTAATTGTCCTGCCTTTGGCTTCTCTTTCTCAAGTACTGAAATGTACGGCATATTGACCGAGAGTAAAACTGATTCTAGAACAGAACAAATAAAAGAAATAACCACTGCGGCTACAAAATATAAAATTAACAAGTCCATAGACTAAAAAAATCCTTATAATAAAATGAGGGTAGCTAACCCTAAGAAACTAAAGAAACCGACAACATCAGTCACTGTAGTCAAAATAACGGTGCTTCCTATGGCAGGGTCTACGTCTAACTTTTTGAGTAAGAGTGGCACCATTGAGCCAAAGAAGCCTGCTGAGAGTAGATTAATCACCATAGAAAGTGCAATAACCACGCCCAACATCCCTTTGTCGAACCATACAGAAGCAATAATACCCATGATTATAGCAAAAAAGAGTCCATTTGCAAGAGAGAGTATGACCTCTTTCTTAATCGTACGGAAAGCATCGTGTTTGGCAATGTCACCAAGCGCAAGCTGACGCACAACAACGGTCAGTGACTGTGTACCAGCATTACCACCCATAGACGCCACAATAGGCATCAAGATAGCCAAGGCTACAATGCTCTGTAAGGTCTCTTCAAACATGCCTATCACCAATGATGCAGCAATGGCAGTGAGAAGATTGACAGAAAGCCATATAGCACGTGCTTTACCTGCTTTAAAGATGTCTTCATCTTCTTCGGCATCATCGTTTACCCCTGCAAGATGATACATTTGGTCTGTTGCTTGTTCGTTGATAATATCATAAATATCATCTGAGGTAATACGTCCAAGAAGCACACCTTCTTTATCTACCACAGGCATGGAGTTTAAGTCATACTCTTGGAATTTCTGTACAACATCGTCTATCGCGTCATGGTCTGTAGCAACAATGGGTTTAAACTTTTCAGGTGTCCGTTCTATATTGTCTTTAAGTGTTTTGTTAAAATCAAAGACTAAAAGGTTGTCTAACCCTACCCCATAACGGAGTTTCTTCTCTTTATCGGTTACAAACAAATAGTTGACATTTTCCAGCTCATCATTACGACGCAACTCTGCAAAGTCATTGATGACATCATGTACATTTTGTTCAAGTCCTGCAGTATAGACCTCTATCTGCATATAGGCACCCGCTTCATCTTCTTCGTACTGCTTGAGTTGAAGAA
>DRQB01000051.1 GCA_011330645.1 Campylobacterota bacterium
CGCCACTGTCTCAGGCTCAATACCATACGATGCTGTCTGATCCTCTGCTGGTAAGAAAATACCGATGAGTCCTTTAATTCCCACACTTAAAACAATATTGGAAAGAAACAATACCCATGCGATAAGTACCATACTTCCACATATAGCAGCAAGTACCATGAGTGTATTAAACTCCCCATTTACATAAAGGTGACGTCTTAGCATACCGTCAAGTCCTGCCATACCTGCAAATGCACCCATACCTACACCACCTATAAGGTAGAGCCAAAAGTGTGCCCATGTAAGTTTTTTAGAGAACATTTTAGTATTATTGGTAACAATTGGCCACAGCACATATACCGCAGAGTAAAGTGTCATATAAAGACCTACAATCAAAGCAATATGTACATGTGCAAAGATAATCCATTGGGTGTTATGCAAGATTCTATTCATCCCCATATCTGCCTGTATAATCGCCGCAGGAACAGCAAGACCAAACCCTACCAATCCTCCTAACAGATACGCAAGTTCTGGACTCATTTTGAGTGGTCTTGCTTTCCACAATGTCACCAAGGTGATAAACAGTGCAAGCCCTTGCGTAAGTAACTCAAATGCTGTAACCATCTCACCAGAAATAAGTTTCATCATCTCCGGTTGACCTTGGTCAGCTAAAAGATGGTGTGACCATACCATCCAAGAGACAAGAAGTTCAAGCATCAACGCCGCACGTGCGACATTTTCCATAAAGAGCTTTTGTCCTGTGATAAGTGTAGCAAGCAAATACCATGAACCTGCAACATAGATAAGCACAAGCCCATCTGCCACAAGATCCAGTCCCCACCAGAAGTAGTTTTTATAAAGCAATGCATCAATAGCTCCAACATTCAAGGGATGTCCAGATGCATCAAAAATAAGATACACCAAAACCAACACACCCGCACTCAAAATAACAATCGCATCTAAAAAAGTATCGACTGTACCACGGAATATGGCAACGACTGGAAGTGCCAAGGCAGGCTCTTTTGTGTATGGTGGTTTACCTCTAAGTTTGTTCCAAAGGTTAAGCATACCATCGATACCAAAACCAGAAATAAGAAGTTCTTTGGTTGTTTTGTCTTTATGTACACCTACTCTTGCAAAAATAGTCGCATAGATATTATAGATAAAGCCAAGTGTTCCCACCATAATAAGCGCAACACCCACAATAAAGACAATACCCCCATACACACTAAACTGCTCTGTATCTGCAGGAAGCGGCCAATAGAGTGTATAAAGAGGTGCATAATGCGTAAAGAATGCAGACAACCAAGCGAGTGCTGTTCCTATGGTGATTAACAGCCAAACAGCATTGGCCAGTTTTACACTATAGAGAGGTTTTTTCGTTAAAAATGGCACGAGGAACATAAACGCTGCAAAAACCAACTGATAGGTTGAACCAAATATCCCCACAATAGGGTGAACCGTCATAATAGAAAAATAATGTTCCGGCTGTGAAAATTTATCTGGAATGGCTGCATCTGCCTGTACCAATCGCATAATCATTCCTTCTATCGCCACCAAACCAAAGAAGAGAAAACTCATCACTACTGCTCTAAGGGTTACCTTTTGTAGTGCATTTAAACTTTTGTGATCAAAGTTTGTACCATTGATTAGATTGTTCATTATGCCCATTATTTTTTACCTCCATCTTCTTTACAGCCAACAACTTCAAGCCATTTTTTCACAAGCATCAAATCTTCACCTGTCTCTCTGTCATAAGCATCTGGTCCTGAATATTCTGTCGACATAACATCAAAGACACCATTATGATGAAACGTCCACAAAATATCATTTGATTCAAGAATACCATTCACATCAGTACCAGGGTTTACCTGCATCTGCATTGCCATAGATCCATCTTGTCTAAAAAGCCCAAAACCATATACAAGGTCACGACTTTGTACATTGAATTCAACTGTCTCTCCACACTGAACAGTCACATGTTTAGGCATATTTACCCACTTATGTTTTGCTATCTCAAAGGTATAACTTTTATCAGGTTTGATTTCATCCCTCGTTAAATCTTGTGATACCCACGGAATCGTGTTATATGTAAATATATGGTGCCCTACCCCCATAGCAACTAAAAATCCAATATAGGTATAAAATGGTATCCGTACAATGGATTTCGCTTTTTCTTTACGTGTCAAGTTATAGCCAAACCATGCGATGATTGAGATAATCATAAATGCATAAATACTATACGCAACATTATGAAATGCCAATAACTCTAGTGAATTTGAGAAATTCATTTCCTCTCCTTATAAATAAAATCCATATATATTATACTACTGCCTTAATATTAGACTTGATTTGTATCAAGTTAATAATCAGTTAGTTGATTAATTTTTAATCATTTAATAAAATTGACTTAAATCAAGTCAAGCTTTCTCCGCTTTAAATATACTTCATGATTATAATTATTAAAATAAAGGTTTATATATGAAAAAAATATTCTTCTCTCTTTTTCTCCTAATGAGCACACAAAGTAATGCAGCATTAGAAAACACTACCTGTAAAAAATGTCATCCCATCATTTATGCTGAGTATCAAGATTCTATGCATGCCAAAGCATCTGTTTTTAAAGATCCTGTACACAAAGCTGTTTGGGACAAGCACCCTGCCAAATCCAAAGACAACTATAAATGTGCCAAATGTCATACTCCTTCAGACCATGACCTCATCTCTGGTAAAAGCAAACTATCAGACAATGAGATTCAACAAACTGAGCCTATTTCATGTCAAGCCTGTCATACCATAGAGAGTATAGAAAAACATACAAAAATAAATAAAAATACATTTACAAAAAAGAAAAAATATTTCTTCTCAGCTGATACAAAAAGAAAAGGTGAAAAAATCACATTTAAAGAGAAAAGTGCATTCTTTGGTCTCATGACGAAAACATCAGGTTCTCCTTATCATGATATAGACTATAGTAATGAAAATTTTTATGATGGAGGGATGTGTCTTGGATGCCATGACCATAAACAAAATGGTAAAGGATTTTCTGTTTGTGATATGCAAATTAAAAAAGATGACTCTCTTGACAATAAAGATACATGTATCTCTTGTCACATGCCAAAGGTAAAAGGTACTTTTGTAAATCTAAAAAATACCCATACCCATGCATTCCACGGCATTTCAATTCACACTATCAATACGTCACTACTTGCTAAACATATTAAACTCTCACTCCCAAAAACTACGGATGGTTTTGTGGTTAGCATAGAAAACAAAGCCAACCATACCCTTTTTGCCCAACCCCTGAGACTGAACCAACTCCGTGTCAGCATAGAAAGAGAAGGAAAGACTCTATCTCTTGAGCCAAAAAATTTCATACGTATCATAGGAAAAAATGGAAAACCTGCTATGCCGTGGCTTGCAGACAGTGAACTTAAAAACACCCTCATCAAAGCACATGAAATACGTCATGTAAAGTATACAAACTTACTTCATAAAGGCGATACTGTGATTATAGACTTTGGGTACTACCTAGTCAATCCTAAAGCGGCAAAAAAGCTTAATATTACTGATAAAAGTGTCACTAAATTTATTGTCTTAACAAGAAAGAGAATTAGTATTTAACTAATTCTCCATCCAAAGTCTTCAAAAATGCCACCATGTCATCTATCTGTTCTTTATTGAACTCATCCCCTATTTGATACTTACTCATAATACGCACTGCCTCTTCAAGTTTTTCTACCGAACCATTATGAAAATAAGGAGATGTTTTTGTAATATTACGCAAAA
>DRQB01000052.1 GCA_011330645.1 Campylobacterota bacterium
ACGAACTACAACTCAACTTCTCATTCTTAAACACATCAGGTGTCACTCCAGCCCACCTCTCAAACTCTGGGTGTTCAGCGTAAGGGTCTTGGGCTAGGGTAAACAAATCATCTACTAATTTAAACTCACCCTCTTGGGCTGCATCTATCGCCTCTTGGAGCATATAGTTTTTAAGTACATACTTTGGATTCTTCTTTAGCATAGAGGCTTGTCTTTCTTCTGTACTCCATGCATCTTCTTGGAGTCTTTCGTCATAGCTATCTAGCCAGTCATTCATTGGTTTGTGGTAGAGTCCAAGTTTGTGTAAGGCTGTTCTGTCTCCGTCATAGTGGCTCAGTGTTCTAAAGAATACCGTATAGTCCACAGTGAGTCCCTGCAACATACCTAGTAAATGTTTAAACAAATCTAGGTCTTTTTCTTGTGTGACGTTTTGTAGTCCTAGCTTTTCTCCCATAAAATAGAGATATCTTTGGGTGTAGAGTCTGGGGTAATGGTCTAATATTTTTTCTAACTTCTCCGAGTTTACCAGTGGAGAAAGTGCCACCATAAGGGCTTGCAGGTTCCAGTGTCCTATGTTGGGTTGGTTGCCAAAGCTATAGCGTCCTCTCTGATCGGTGTGGTTACAGATGTTTTCGAAGTCATAGTCATCTAAAAATGCATAAGGTCCGTAGTCTATGGTGAGTCCATGTATGGACATATTGTCCGTGTTCATCACCCCATGTTGAAAGCCTACAGCTTGCCAATGCGCCATTAGTCTGGCTGTTTTGCCAACTACTTCTGTAAAAAAGAGCAAATATTTATTTGGCTCATCCATCAAGTGTGGGTAACTCTCTGCTATGGCATAGTCTACCAAAGCTTCCAACTCAGCATAGCGCTTCTTATGTACAAAGTACTCAAAGGTACCAAAACGTACCCAGCTAGGACTTACACGAAGCACTATGGCACCTGTTTCCCATGTCTCTCTGTAAACTTTATGTTGTGAGCCTATGAGTGCCAAAGCTCTGGTCGTTTCTATGCCCAGTCCATGCATGGCTTCAGACATAAGGTACTCACGTATGCTAGAGCGTAACACTGCACGCCCATCACCAGAACGTGAGTATTTAGTTTCTCCTGCACCTTTAAGTTGCAGATGCAGATGATTGACTGTACCTATATTAATGGCTCTACCATCTCCAAGTCTAGGTACAAAATGCCCAAACTGATGCCCCGCATAACACATAGCAAAGGTATCTGACCCCTCTGCTGTAAACTCACCATTAATGAGTTTTACAAAATCTTCCGTATGAAGTTCTTCTTCATCAATATCAAGTAATTTGGCTACATCTTTGTTGGCATGTATCAGGTGAGGTTTGACAAGTGGACTAGGTGCTACTCTGTCGTAACATTCTGCTGGTAAATCTAAGTAAGGATTGTTTAGTTTTAGTTCGTTTAATTTCATTAAGTATACCTCTGAAGCCATAGTAGCTAGAGAAGCTGAAAGATACCTTTTTCTTCTATCTCAGCGACAAGCATCGATTCATAATAGTAATGTCCCTGCACATGGTAACACGCATGCGCATGCAAGTACTCTTTTTGTACTTCTGTCTCTACACCCTCAGCAATCACCGTCAGTTTCAAACTATTGCCTATCTCGATGATGGCTTTCGTAATGGTCATATCTACATGGTTATCTAATATTTTTTCTATAAATGATTTGTCTATTTTCAGTTTATCTGCAGGTAACTTTTTAAGATATGTAAGAGAAGAGTACCCTGTGCCAAAGTCATCTATGGCAATAGTGATGCCTAAAGACTTTAAAGCATTCAACACCACGATAGACTCTTCAATATTTGCAACGATATGGCTCTCTGTAATCTCAAGCTCTATCCATTCACCTTTACAGCTTGTTTTGACTAACAGTTCTTCTATAAAAGCCACAAAGCCTTTTTGATGTAAATGTTTTGTAGAAAAATTAAAAGAGATACGAGGTATCTCATACCCCATACGTTTCCACAGTGCCGTTTGTTCCATGCCTTTTTCTAAGATATAATGGTCTAACGCGATGATAGCACCCGTTTCTTCTGCCAAAGGAATAAAGTCATTTGGTGAGCAAAATCCTAGCTTTGGATGTTGCCAACGTACCAAGATTTCCATACCAGATATCTTTTCTGTACGTATGTCCACTTGAGGTTGGAAAGAGAGCATGAATTCATCTCGCTTAATGCCATCATAAATTTCTGTCTCCATCAACACCATGTCTTTAACCCTGTGTGTCATTTTTTCATCATAAAACTTATAGGTACCTCTGCCTTGAACCTTTGCCTCAAACATCGTAGTATCTGCATACTGAATAAGATCTTCATAGTATTGTGCATTATGTGGGTAGCAACTAATACCTATACTTGCTGAGATGTAAAGTTTAGTCTCTCCCAATATTATAGATTTTTCTATTTCTAATATAATATTGTTTGCCAATGCTTTGACTGCATCGACTGCATTATTTTCGTGTTCAAAAAGTAAGGTAAATTCATCACCACTGATACGGGCAACAAAACTCTTTTCATCTATAAGCATTTTTATACCACTAGCAATAATTTTCAAGACCTTGTCTCCAGCGTTATGCCCCAAAGAGTCATTGACTCTTTTAAACCTATCTAAATCTATAAAAAAGAGTGAGAACTGTGTCTTCTGCTCTGCGTGACGCTGTATCCATTCTTGTATTTCTTTATGGAACTTATTACGGTTAGGTAAATCTGTTAAAAAATCATAATGTGCTTGATGGTCAAGTTTTAACTTTTCAGCTTCAATATCTTTTGTTCGGGAAGAGACTCTTTCCTCAAGTAATTTATTTGCATTCTCTAAAGAAATAATAGCTGTATTAAATTTTTTTTCGACTAGGTAGATGAGGACTAAAGCTACAAATACGGGAATAATCTTTAAAAAAATAAATGAAAAGATAGGATACTCTACTGGAACAGGCATAAAGGAAAAGAAAAGAAAATATATTATTGAAATGACAATAGCAACTGATGTGTCAAGTACGAGAAAAGATGCAAGTATTTGAATCACAATCCATGCCGAAATGGGATACATATCTCCAATAAGTGTATATGAGTACATAATCAAGAGGGTAAATAATAACATCATAATATATGCAAGCTTCTGATAATTATCTTTTCCAACTATTCTTGATAAGACTAATGCCACAAAACTTAATGATGTGCCTATGGCGTGTAATAAAGCATTAATTTCATCACCAATACTATAAAACAATACTGTAATAATACTAAGTAACGTAGCGACAATAAGCATAAATGCTGTTGTCATAACATATTTAGTCTCAAGTTCATACTCTTCAGGTGTAAAAGTATATCCACATCTTAATATATTATCTAATGTCATACTCCTCCCCATAAGCTCGAATACATAAATCATACAATAAAATGCATTAAGCCAAGTAGGAGTATAATCTCACAATTTATTTCTAAGGAATCACTAATGGGTAGAGCGTTTGAGTATAGAAAAGCCGCTAAAATGAAACGATGGGGAACGATGTCAAGAGTCTTCCCTAAGCTGGGTAAAATCATCACTATGGCAGCAAAAGAGGGAGGGATGGATCCCGATATGAACCCTAAACTTCGTACTGCCATCCTCAATGCTAAAGCACAAAATATGCCTAAAGACAACATTGATGCTGCAGTAAAAAGAGCTGCTGCAAAAGATTTGGCAGATATTAAAGAGCTTACGTATGATGTGAAAGCCAGTCATGGGGTACAGATGATTATCGAATGTGCAACGGACAACAACACAAGAACCGTAGCCAATGTCAAGGCTATACTTGTACGTAACGGGGCAGAGATGCTTACTTCAGGTTCACTCAACTTCATGTTTACACGTAAATGTGTCTTTGTTTTCAATAAAACAGAAGAGATGGATATAGAAGAGATAGAACTGGAACTCATAGACTTTGGACTAGAAGAAATCGAAGAAGATGTAGAACCTCATGAAGAGGGTGAAGACATTGATATCGTTAGAGTATTTGGTGAGTTTACTTCATTTGGCGAACTCAGTAAAGCCTTAGAAGATATGAACATTGAAGTAAAAAGTGCCAAATTAGAATATATTGCCAATACACCTATTGACTTAAGTGATGAACATATGGAAGAACTAGAAACACTCATCGATAAACTTGAAGAAGATGAAGACGTTCAAACAGTCTTTACCAACATCAACTAAACTTCACTATGGGCGGGAGTGTAATAAATTCTGTGTCAACACCTCTTTATCTTTGAAATTATAGCAAATTTAAAGCATCTTTCAATCTCTCCTTAAAATGAATGTTGAGTTGGGAGATTGTGAGACTCCAATTTCTAATTGGCATAGTCCATTTTTTCTCAGCATTTTTGATACCTGCAAAGAGTAGTTTCAAGAGGCTGTTATCAGTAGGGAAAGCACCCTTTGTTTTGGTGAGTGTCCTGAACTGGCGATGTACAGACTCAATAATATTTGTAGTATAGATAATACGACGTATCTCTTTTGAATATTTGAAATAATGTGAGAGATTATCCCACTTACCCCGCCATGACTCAAAGACAATAGGATATTTTTTACCCCATTTTTCTTCAAGCCTATCTAGTGCATCTTCAGCTTCTTCTTTTGTATTGGCTTGATAAACCGCTTTTAGTTCTGAAGCAAACTGTTTTTGATTTTTAGAAGCAACGTATTTAAGGCTATTGCGTATTTGATGCACAATACATAGCTGTACCTCTGTATCTGGAAATACGGAGTTAATCGCTTCAGGAAAGCCTTTGAGTCCATCAACAGAAGCAATGAGTATATCTTCTACACCACGGTTTTGTAAATCAGTAAGTACCTGTAACCAGAACTTAGCTCCTTCGCTCTCATTGAGGTAAAGTCCGAGTATCTCTTTCTTGCCTTCCAATGTGACACCCAAAACTGTATAAAAGGCTTTAGAGACATAGTGTCCTTCATCCCTTACTTTGTAGTGTATGGCATCAAGATATATAAATGGGTAGATGGTCTCTAAGGGTCTTTGTTTCCACTCTTGCAGCATGGGTATGAGTTTGTCTGTTACGGCTGTGATTGCAGGCTTTGAGAAGTGTACACCATAGATCTCTTCGATGTGGTCGGTAATCTGAGAATACGAACTACCTAAACTAAACAAAGAGAGCATCTTTTTTTCTATCTCATCTGACATATGGGTTTGGCTTTTCTTAACAACTTGAGGCTCAAAACTACCGTTTCGATCTCTTGGTGTCTCTAGCTCAAAGGTGCCATGTTCTGTTTTCATCGTCTTTGACGTGCTTCCATTTTTACGGTTTTTTGTGAGGTCTTGGGCTAAATGTGATTCTAATTCTGCTTGGAGAGTCATCTCTGTGAGTTGTTTTACTAAGTCGTTAAGTACACCGCCTTTGGCTGTGACACTTTGACCATTTTTTACTTGTTGTGCAAACTCTTCTACATCTATCTCTATTTTCATTACTATTTTCCTTCTGTGTGTAATTTTATCTAAATTGACACAGAATTATTTACAGTCCCCTATGGGCACCCTCAAGGGATGCCCCTACTTATTTCTTCTCATACTGTTCAACAAAACTCTCATAATCACCTTCGAAATCTATCATTGATCCATCTTCATTAATCTTGATAATTCTATTGGCAAAGGCATCGATGAGTTCTCTATCGTGAGACACACAGATGACACCACCTTTATAGTTATGCAAAGCCTCACCAAGAGCAACAATGGCTTCTAGGTCTAAGTGGTTATTTGGCTCATCCATCACAAGGTAGTTTGAGCTGTCCATCATGATTTTACTTAGCATGACACGGTGTTTTTCTCCACCAGAACAAGCATCTATCTTTTTCTTCTGTTCTTCACCAGAAAAGAGCATACGCCCAAGTGTCTTACGTATATCATCTATGTGCCACTTGACATCAAACCCTTGTATCCATTGAGGTAACTCTTCGTCACCGACTACAAGGTCTGTTGTGTTTTGAGGAAAGTAAGAGTAAGTAATCGTTTGACCCCATTTCATCGTCCCAGAGTCAGCTTCGATTTCTTCCATAAGGATTTTGAGTAAGGTTGTTTTACCCACACCATTGGCACCGATAACGGCTATTTTATCTTCACTTTTTACTTTAAATGAAAGATTTTCAAAAACCACTTCACCATCATATGACTTTGAAAGGTTTTCGACATCAAGTACCTCATTTCCTATGTCACGGTGAGGTTTAAACATAATAGACGGGTCACGACGTGAAGAGAGTTGTATGGCTTGAACGTCAAGTTTATCTAGTTGTTTTTGACGTGAAGTTGCTTGTTTTGCCTTTGAAGCATTGGCAGAAAATCGCTTAATGAAACTCTCTAGCTCTTCTTTTTCCTTAAGCCCTTTTGCTCTATCTGTCTCTGCCTGCTTTGCTATGAGGTTTGCAGCAATGTACCACTCATCATAGTTCCCTGTAAACTCACGAATGTTTTGAAAGTCAAGGTCAAGTATGTGTGTCACTACACCGTTTAAAAAGTGTCTATCGTGAGAGATAACCATCAGTGTACCTTCATGACGTTTAAGTTCATTTTCCAACCATGAGATAGTCTCCATATCAAGGTTGTTTGTAGGCTCATCGAGTAATAGTACATCAGGCTTTAAAAAAAGCACTTGCGCCAATAAGATTTTAAATTTATCGCCACCTGTCAGAGAAGACATAAGCTCTCCATGTTGTGAAACAGGAAAGCCTAATGATTGAAGTAGTTTTTCTATCTTAACATCAGACTCATAGGTTGGGTCTTCATCAGCACAGATCATTTCTAGTTCACCTAAACGGTTGTTAACCTCATCAGACTCAAAGTCACCTTCCATATAGAGTTTTTCTTTCTCTTTTTGTGCATCAAAAAGTTTTTTATTTCCATAGAGTACTGCATCACTTAGTGTATATTCTTCAAAAGCATACTGGTTTTGAGAAAGCATCCCAAGTTTAAGTCCAGGTTGTAACTGCACTTCACCATCACTTTGTTCTAACTCACCTGCGAGTATCTTCATAAAAGTTGATTTACCTGCACCATTTGCTCCGATGAGCCCATAGCGCTTACCGATATCCATTGTCATATTAATCTTGTCGAAAAGTACTCTCTTTCCGTAACGTTGTGTCAAATTTACTGTACTAAGCAAGTGTTATCCTTGTGTATATTTATCTATAATAATTAATGTGATTTTAGCGAAATGTGCTGAAAGTGGGGATTTCTCATGTAGAGGCAGAGTAATATGTCTGCCAATACCTTACAAAGATGTCATATTTATTTCAAAATCTCCACAATATTTTCAATAGGTCGCCCTATCGCTGCTTTTCCATCTTTTATGACTATAGGTCTTTCAATGAGTCTAGGGTTTGCCACCATAGCATCTATCAAAGCATCTTCATCACTTACATCTTTTAGCCCAAGTTCTTTATATATCTCTTCTTTAGTTCGCATCAATGCTCTTGCTGAGATGCCAAGCATATTTAATACTTCAACGATTTCATCTTTGCTTGGTGGTGTGTCCAAGTATTTTACAACTTCTGCATCCACACCCTCTTCTTCCAAAAGTGTGACTGCATTTCTAGATTTACTACATCTTGGGTTATGCCAAATTTTTACTGTGCTCATAGCGTATTCCTTGTTCAATAATATCCCGTATTTTACCCTAAAATGACTTTGCCTTATCTCCATTATATAAGTTAAAATTATTTTATAGTATACTACAACTTCAAGTTATAAAAGGTTTATAGTGTATGTTTCAATTTTTTAAAAATTTATTTTCTTCTACACATCAAGATACAAATACCAATCCTCCCGGACGTACATTTAAACGTGTACTTACAGGGGATTACTTTGGATACAAAGAAGATACACATAGTGATACCACTAGTGCCACAATAGAGAAACAACATAAACTAGACCAAATCAAAGCACTTTCTCTTCAACCACTTTATGTTCGTTACACTTGTGAAACTACGCCAAAAAATGCAGATATCCCCAGCATCACAAATGCCCATGTAGTATTTCAAAAAGAAGTTCTCGCTGAAAAATGGAATATGTTACATGTTACAGAGATATCTTTTACTATTTACGCTGCTGATTTTAAAGAGTTTGAAGAGATGTCAGGCTACAGTTTAGCCATAGACTTTAGAGATTTAACAGGATATCCAAAAGGGACGCCTCCTGTCAATGAACGTAGAAAAAATCGCCGTAAATAAATGATGTGACTACGTACAATATTTATGTAACATGCAAGGTCACTATTTTCTTATCTACCCCTGTGATGAGTTTTTCATCTTTTCCTTCATACGCAATGTTAGAAAGTAAATAGCGTACAGCATTGATACGTGCACGCTTTTTGTCATCTGCTTGTAGTTCACACCATGGAGCATGGAGAGTACCTGAAAGCCTAAACATTTTATCACGTAGCACCTCATACTCATCATACTTTGCCATCGACTTGTAATCAAGTTTTGAGAGTTTCCAACTTTTAAGTGGGTCATTTTCACGGTCTTTTATGCGGTTTTCCTGAGTCTCTTTGGAGATATTTAGGTAAAATTTGAAAAAAAGTATACCATCATCAGCCAACATCTCTTCGACTCCATTGACCTGCTTATAAAAGTGTTCATGCTGTGCCTGCGTACAAAAACCAAAGATTTGTTCTATCCCTGCACGGTTATACCATGACCTGTCAAAAAAGACTATCTCCCCAGCATTGGGTATCTGTTTGAGATGACGCTGAAAATACCACTGTCCAAGTTCTTTGGAGTTAGGCTTAGGAAGAGCAACAGAACGTGCTTCTCTAGGGTTCAAGTACGCATTAAACTCTTTTATACTAGAACTCTTACCCGCAGTATCCATACCTTCAAAAATAACCAAAAGACGTTTGTCATTGTCTATCACCCATTTTTGCAGTTTTACAAGTTCATACTGCAATTTGAGTGATTCATCTTCATAAAAGTCACGTTCTATCTTGCCATTTTTTTTAAAAATTTTTGAGGGTTTACCTTTATACTCTGCCAATTTTTTAGTATACACCACACGTTGCTGGGACATGTTAACTCCCTCTTATCTCTTTAGGTATCTTTTTGCTTGTTTGCGCACCGAGTTCTTTAAGCTGTTGTACCTGTCTTACCAAGTTACCTTTGCCATCACTTAGTTTACTCCGTGCAGCTGAAAAACTCCCTTGTATGCCATCTATCTGCTTCGATATCTTCATCAAATCTTCTGAAAAACCGACAAATTTATCATACATAGCACCAGCACGACGCGCTATCTCTTGGGCATTTTGGTTTTGGCGTTCAAACTTCCATACATTTTCTACTGCGCGCATAGCTACAAGTAACGTGGTAGGTCCTACCAAGAGTATCTTATTTTTAAACGCATTATCATAGATGCTACTGTCGTGCTCAAGTGCCGCAGCCAAAGCACCTTCTATTGGCATAAACATAAAGATGAAGTCTAAAGTATTGACCTCTTTTAAACGCTCATAATTCTTTTTAGAAAGTTCAGATACATGAGACCGTATCGAGTCTAAGTGCGCTTTGAGGTACTGCGCTTTTAAGGTATCATTTTCAGCATTCACATACCGTTCATATGCCACAAGTGATGTTTTTGCATCTATAATCAAGTCTCTATTGTCAGGCAGATGCACAATGACATCTGGACGAAGCGTATCATTCTCATCGGTTTTTAGACTTACCTCACGTTCAAATTCATGTCCTTTTCTAAGACCTGATGCTTCCAAGACATGCTCTAACACCATTTCACCCCATACACCTTGCTGTTTACTCTCGCCTTTAAGTGCGTTGGTAAGATTGATGGCATCTTTACTTATCTTTTCATTGAGCTCTTTGAGAGAGTTTATCTCATTTTTAAGTATGGCTCTATCTTGACTCTCTACATTGTAGGTGTCTGCAACTTGCTTTTTAAACTCCGATATTTGTGTCTGAAGAGGTTTGATCATCGAGTCCATATTTTCTTTTGAAAATTCTGCAAACTTCTGAGAGTTACCCTCAAAAACTTTTTTAGCTAAAGTTTCAAACTCTTCTTTTATCTCTTGCTTATGCGCCTGCATCATCTCTTTTTGAGAAGAAGTATGTCGCTCTTCACTTTCCAGTTTCATGAGTAGTCTTGCATTGTTTGTACGGTATTTACTGTTACTTTCGGCTACTGTATCACTCTGTATTTTCAGTGCTTTGTGCTCTTCAAGTAACTTCTCATACATAGACTCAGCACTCTCAAGTTTTGCAGCAGTTTGGCTCAGTAACTTTTCCAATTCATTGTAGTTTTTTTGTAAAAGCGTAAAGTTTTCTGTTGTACTTGCAAGCCTCTCTTTTGTCTCTGCAAAATGCGACAACTCTTGTTCGTCACTGGCATGTTTTATCTTGTATGCTTGCAGTTCCCGTTCTATCGCCGTAATATACTCTGCTTTTTCTTTGTTATCTACCTGTATATCCCAAAACCTGTCTTTGTAGGTTTTTACGCGCATAGCAGAGACGACTATCACAAGGACTATCACCAACAACACAACCACAGCGATAATCGCCATAAGCATAAAAGTAGAATCTTCTTGTATTTTAAGTATCAGTTCTTCCGTCATTTATCCTCTTATTACGTCATAACTTGCAGGATAGTCACACTGCATACTGGCTTTTGAAAAATTCCCTTTGCCATATTTGATATGTTTAAACACTATCTGTACTTTATTGTCCAAGTCATCAAAGTAAGCGATGCTTTGCAATCTTTGTTGTTTGTCTAGTTGTATCGTGTACTTTTTACTATCAAAATTTGCAACATAGATGTTTTCACTGTGATGTTTTGCCTTTTTAAGGATTTTAGAAACATCTAAACCTTTGGCAATGTAGTACGCAGAAACCTGCTCCAAGTCATGGTCTACCACCAAAAGCTCCATACCATCTGTACAAACTTCTTTTTGTGTAGGTACTTTGTAAGACCACTTAAAAAGTTTTCCCTCTGTAAAACGTACTTCTCCACTATAGTGTATAACTTTATTTTTTGTATTGGTAATCATTTGTGTAAAATCTGCTTTAAAATTATCTGGCAAATCAATATTTGAAAATGCCAAAGAACTTACGAGTAAAAATAACCTGAGTTGATGCATCTATTTTCCTTCAATCTAATAAGTGGAATATACCAAAATAGCACTTGCATTGTGTTAATAATCATTTATATTTATGTTCATAAAAGAAGATAATAAGCTATATTTTTTAAAATCTACTAAATCTACTGTATTTATATACTTTAAGAAATATTTTAGTTAAATATAAGTAAAGTGAATACTTAATTATACAAATTTGGACAAAAAGGATAATTATGAAAAGAAAAAGTATACAACAAGGTTTAACCATACTAACTATGGTTATCGGATTAGCTGGTTGTGGTGGTGGCGCGGGTTCATCAGCAGGTTCAGCAGATAGTGGCGCACAGCAATCTTCTGTAGATCCCATTAAAGAGCGTATTATACAAGATGAACTTAATCCCTCAATTGAAGCAAGTATAGATGCTACGGCAAAAGGTATAGAAGAAACCTTAGATGCGGCTGCCTTTAGTGCCAATGCTTCTGCTCAGTCTTCATCTAATGCTAGTAGTGCAACAAGTGGGCATAGCATTGATGATTATCACTTGGCAGATGTCATTTTTACTTTAGGTACAGATGATTTAAGAGATGTTGATGCAAATCAACTTGAGGTCAATGCAGCCTATAACTATTTTAAAACCTATGTCGCAGATGCAGGGAAACTCTCCGATACAGACGCAGAAGTTTTTTACAATATGACTATAGAAGAGTACAATGAAGCATTTGTTGTCGGCTATTATGAAGCTGCCGCACCGAGTGTCACAGAAGCACCTTCGGCAAACTATTCTGAACTTGCTTTACTGACCACAGTACCCAAATATACAACCGATATCACAAGTAGACTCGCACAGGTAGCTGGAGCAAAAAGATTTTCATTTTTTTCTTTTTTTAATCCTTTTACCTATATCAACTTTATCGTTAACATAGCTAAAACTGTCATGACAGCCATTTTAGCCCAAGCATTTAAAGTGATGTTACTCAGTGGAACTATGACGAAATTTATGTTACGTTTGGCACTCAGATTTCCCATACTTACCAATGTCATGATTAGCGTACTCAGTTCTTATTGGGGTATCACACGAAGGATGATTCCGTATTTGGAGTATGACACAGAATTTGGTGAACTTTTTATGCAACTTGCCTACGAACAACCCAACATGGCACACTTTGTTTTCCAAAATATTGATGCACCTCTATACTATGGTATGAGTGTTGCGATGACACGTTCACAAGAAACCACAGAACGTCTCG
>DRQB01000053.1 GCA_011330645.1 Campylobacterota bacterium
ATACTGGATGCCTGCAAGTTCCCATGCTTTTTTATGTATGGGGAGGGTACAAATGGCATCTACTTTTTTTTCTCGAGCAAGCTCTACTGCTTTGACAAAAGAAGCATAAGCGTAGGCACCACTTTCTTTAGTGACAGTCCCCGCTTCTATCTGAAAGCTTGGGGCGATGTTTTCTATGGTTTGAAAATCATTGGGGATAGTAAGACCTAGTTTGTTCGCCGCTTGTTCTAGCATAGCTTTATCTATACAGTACAGAGGTGAGACTATCTTGGAGATGGTAATATGATTTTCCAATGCAAGTTGGATACCTATACCGTTAATGTCACCGATACTTATGGCTACTTTCTGCATTATCTAATCAATTTTGCTTTCATATCTAAAATAGCTTGTTCCAATCCTACATACACAGAACGTGCTACGATACTCTGACCGATATTGAGTTCTTCAATCGTTTCTATCTCTACAATGTCAGCAACATTTTGCATATTGAGTCCATGCCCAGCAGCGACTCTAAGTCCAAACTCCATGGCATCACAGCTAAGGAGGCGTAAGTTACGGAGTTCATCATCGAGCATTTGTCCCAATATTTTACGAGAGAGTTCGAGTTCTGGTATGGAGTGATGAGTTTTACTCAGATTTGAGTAGAGCATGGCATAGACGTTTGCGTACTTACCTGTATGAAACTCTATCCATTCTACACCCAAATCTAAAGAGGCTTTCACTGCATCAAGGGTAGGGTCTATAAAGAGTGAGACTTCTATCTCTTGGGCATGAAGTCTTTTTATTGCCTCTTTTAACTTAGGTTGCTCCCCTGTTACTGCAAGTCCACCCTCAGTGGTAACCTCTTCACGTTTTTCGGGTACAAGAGTGACACGGTGTGGGCGTAGTTTACACGCGATGTCTATCATGCTGGGTTCCGTGGCACACTCCAAGTTCACGGGGAGGGTAGAGAGTGCTATGATATTTTCAGCATCCATGTCTTGCATATGACGTCTGTCTTCACGCAGGTGAATGGTAATCTGGTCAGCCCCTGCACGTTTACAGATGCTAAGCGCATCGAGTGGGTCTGGGTCAGCTACTTTTCTAGCTTCTCTTAGTACTGCGATGTGGTCTATGTTTACGCCCAATAACATCAATGAACTCCCTTGCATTTGTATAGCTTTTATTATAGCAAAAGTTTTTAAGATAGGATTTGTATAATCATCCTAATACTACCTAGGAAGTTAAAATGTCTGAAAAGAAAGCACTACCCATTAACGAATATAAGCACATTAAACACAACATCGGAAACGGCAGACCAACCATACTAGCCTTTGGTATGAGCCACTGCTACTCATGTCTGGCTATGTCTAAAGTGTTTGCAGAGGTATTAGAAGTTCATCCAGAGTACCAAATCTACTCCATCGACTCTCAAAAAGACCGCCTTGTAGCACGTGATACTTACAAACTCAAAGAGATGCCTACGCAGATATTTTTTAATGAACAAGGTGAGGAAGTTTTTCGCCATACAGGGGCGTATAAGAAGCCTGTACTTGATATTATTTTGAAGAAGTGGGGGTTTGTGTAGAGCTTAACCAAAATTACGCTAAAATCGCGTTAATATTATTGTAAAGGCTGTAACATGGCAAAAAGAACAATCAAAAAAGCAGTACTGGCTTACTCTGGTGGGCTTGATACGAGTATTATCCTTAAGTGGTTACAAGACGAGTATGAGTGTGAGGTAGTGACTTTTACTGCTGATTTAGGGCAAGGTGAAGAGGTGGAACCTGCGCGTCAGAAGGCGCTCGATATGGGGATAAAAGAAGAGAATATCTTCATTTTAGACCTACGTGAAGAGTTTGTAAAAGACTTCGTATTTCCTATGTTTAGAGCCAATGCTATTTATGAGGGTGAGTACCTGCTTGGTACCTCTATCGCACGTCCACTTATCTCTAAAAAGCAAATAGAGATAGCACATGAGACAGGTGCTGATGCAGTCTCTCATGGGGCTACAGGAAAAGGAAATGACCAAGTACGTTTTGAACTTGGATACCTTGCACTTGATCCAGACATCGCGGTAATTGCTCCATGGAGAGAGTGGGACTTAAACTCACGTACGAAGCTACTTGCATATGCGAAAGAACATGGTATCGATATTGATGGTAAGGGGCAAGCGAAACCTTACTCTATGGATGCAAACTTACTCCACATCTCTTACGAGGGTGAGTGGTTGGAAAATCCATACAATGAGCCAGAAGATGACATGTGGTTGTGGTCTGTGAAACCAGAAGATGCACCAGATGAGCCTGAGTATATTACTATCAGTTACCAAAATGGTGATCCAGTAGCTATCAACAGAGAAGAGATGAGTCCAGCAACACTCTTGGAAACACTTAATACCTTAGGTAAAAAGCATGGTATCGGACGTATCGATATCGTAGAGAACCGTATGGTAGGGATGAAAGCACGTGGTTGTTATGAGACTCCAGGTGGGACTATCATGCTAAAAGCACACCGTGCCATAGAGTCTATCACCCTAGACCGCGAAGAAGCACACATGAAAGATGAACTCATGCCAAAGTATGCAAAACTCATCTACAACGGTTTATGGTGGTCTCCAGAGCGTCGTATGCTACAAGCTGCTATAGATGCAACACAAGAGCAGGTGCAAGGTGATGTAAAACTTAAACTTTATAAAGGCAATGTTATCGTAGTGGGTAGAAAATCAGATGTAACACTTTACTCTGAAGAGCACTCTACCTTTGAAGCTGATGATGTCTATAACCAAAAAGATGCAGAAGGGTTCATCCGTTTAAATGCACTTCGTTTCATCATTGAGGGTAAAAAACAGCCTGAGCGTATTGCTTCACTGATTAGTAATAAAGAAGATGAGGGTGAAGAAATATGTCGCATTGAAACAGGTACATACACGATTTGTCAGCGTATTAAACGTTTCTTTGGATTTGGAAAAGATGAGACGCCTGCGAAGCAAGGAAAAGAGTATATTAAGAAAAAATAATCTTTTTCTATCTTTATTCTTATTTTGTTCCCATTATTTCAATGGGAGCAGATCCCTTCTTGTAATTCTCTTAAAAATTAATCTAATAACTCTTCCATCGCTTTAAGTACCCTTGAGGGAGAAAAGTCAATCACTGATTCTCTACGCAGTAGATTGGGTAATATCTCCAGTAGTACATAAACAAAACCTATCATGGGATAAAAAGCGTAATATTCTGCCTTAAATGATTTGAAATTGTAGCGTGTTACAAACCATTCTTTTGCGCTGTTTGCCCCTGCATCATAGAGTAAGACTTCCATCGCAAAGATGGAGCCCCACACGACATAGGTAAGAAAAACCACAATGACTGCACCAAGTATGCCATAGAGTGAGATGACTGCTGCTAAAAATACTGCCATATAGATGGCAAATGAGGAGAAACCCAAGGTCGCAAAGACAGCTAGGAGAGAGACGATAAAGAGTACACCACCTAGGAGAAAGAAAAGTTCAAGCCAGCCTCTTTGCTCCTGAAATGTAGGACTAAAATAAGCACCCAAAAGGGTTACAGCAAAGATGGCTAAAATGATGAGGGCAAGAGAACGGTATTCTCTCATATTCTCTCCTTATGCTATCTCGTAGAGTTTAATAAGACTTTTTACATCAGCCTTACGACCCA
>DRQB01000054.1 GCA_011330645.1 Campylobacterota bacterium
ACAGTACTTGTTATGCTTATTGGCACAATAGGTTATATGGTTATTGATCATTTTCCACTGATGGATGCCATCTATCAAACAGGAATTACTTTTACCACTGTGGGATTTGGGGAGATTCAACCTATCTCAGATATGGGTCGTATCTTTACGATTACACTCATTATCTTTGGATTTGTTGTCTTTTCTATTGCTGTAGGTATCATCGCGGAAGTCGTCAAAAAAGGTGAGTTCCAAAAAACTGCTAAGGAGCGTAAAATGCTTTATGAGATTGCCAGACTGAAACACCATTTTGTGGTATGTTACCATAACGAATTTACGATACAGGTCACCAAACAACTACGTGCCAATCATATTCCTTTTGTGGTGGTTGACCCAAGAGAAGATATGGAAGAGATTGCAAAAAAGTATCATTATCCTTACTTTGTTTCGGCAGAACCTCACACAGAAGAAGGTATTCTCAAATCACATCTCTCTTCGGCAAAAGGGGTGATTACCCTTGCAGACAATGTTGCAGACAATATTGCTACCATTGCCTCTGCACGTTTATATGAGCGGGAGATTGTACGGGGACGAAAATATCTCATTATTGCCAATGCAAAAAACAATGAAGATGATCAGAAATTACTGAAACTAGGTGCAGACAAGGTTGTCACCGCAACAAAACTTATGGCACAACGCATTAATGCAATGGCAGCACGTCCCGATATGGAGAACTTACTTCAAGAGTTTCTTTATAAAAAAGATACCCCACTGGACATGGAAGAAGCCAAAGTCTCGAAAACTTCATGGCTTGTACTCAAACAAATCAAAGTTGCTCGTTTTAGAGATGTTGCCAATGTAACGATTATTGGAGTACGCCACAAAGATGGCAAATTTGTACCTATGCCAAAAGGAGATACCCTCATCATGCCTGAATCCAAACTTTTACTTATTGGAACAGGAGAGGGTATACAAAAAGCAAAAAAAATTATTCGTAAAAAAGAGAAACCAGAAGATTTAAAATTTATTTAAGGAAATAAACGTGTCTAACATCATCAAATTAGAAAATGGACTTGAAAATGTAGAAGGCTTTTACTGTGGTGCAACCAATGTTGGCATGCGTCCAGACAAAACACAGGGAGATGTTGCATTCATCCGCTCCAAAGTACCTTGTGACATTGCTGCTGTGTTTACCTCCAATACCTTTCAAGCAGCACCTATCAAACATTTTCAGAAATATCCTCAAGGTTTCCAAACTGATTTTGTCCTCATCAATGCCAAAAATGCCAATGCTATGACAGGACAAAAAGGGATAGAAGACATAGAAACTATTGTCACAACGCTCAAAGAAAAACACAAAGTACTCAATCCTGTGATGTCCTCTACTGGCGTGATAGGCTACCGCTTACCGATAGATAAGATATCTTCTGCCTTTGATGCACTTGACTTTAACAGCAAAAACTCAGACCATACGGCACGTGCCATTATGACTACGGACTCTTTTAAAAAAGAGTTGGCTTATAAGGTAGAATTAGCAGATGGTTCTTCGTTTAATATTGCAGCTATTTGTAAAGGTGCAGGGATGATTAACCCTGCCATGGCAACCATGCTTTGTTTTATTGTTACAGATGCAGACATCCCAAAAGACGATATGCAATCCCTCCTCCACGCTGGTGCGGAGGGTTCTTTTAATCGTATTTCCGTAGATGGTGATACTTCTACCAACGACACAGTGATGTTACTTGCCAACAAACAAAGTGGCATTTATGATAAAGAAGCCTTTGCCTCTGCACTCAATAAAATCATGTTCGAACTCGCCATGATGATACTCAAAGATGGTGAAGGTGCCAACAAACTTGTGGCTTTTGAAGTCAAAGGAGCGAAAAGTCTTGAAGAAGCAAAAACCGCTTCCATGGCTCTAAGCAATTCTCTTCTGGTTAAAACTGCACTTTTTGGAGAAGACCCAAACTGGGGGCGTATCGCCTCTACCATTGGGGCTTCAGGTATCACTTGTGATGATGAAACACTCACTATACATTATGATGATTTACTCATCTACTCTAGTGCATTTAGAGAGTTAGATAAGGTCCGTGAAGACAAAGCCTACCGCATTATGAAACAAGATAGTTTTAAAGTGACTTGTGACATAGGTCTAGGTGATGCCTCCTTTATTTCTTATGGCTGTGATTTAAGTTACGAATATGTAAAAATAAATGCAGAGTATCGTACATAATACATTTTTTGTGATAATTTTGACATTTTTGACATTTTTTAAACTATAATATTTTCTATAAAAATTAAAGGAGAATCTTATGGATTTAAAAGATGTAAAAAAAGGGTTGACTGTACTTTCGAGTATCATTGTATTAGGGTTTGGCTTAACAGCTTGTGGTGGGGGAGGAGGTAGTTCTACTCTAGCAAGTACTTCTACAGCATCAGCAGTTCCAGATGCAGACAAAATTAGTATTTCACCATCAAACAGTACACAAGTCACAACCGCTGCAGTTGATGCAATTGGTGGAGGATTTGCATTTAAGAATGGGGTTTCTGTCGCAAAAATGGCTAAGTTAGGTTCTAGCCTTTCTGAAACTTCTTCGCAAACTGCATTCAAAAAATCAATGCAGTTTGCACAAACATTTAAGGCACTTTCTGTGACAAATTCTCAAGCATGCCCAGATGGTGGAAGTATTGATGTTACAGGTGATGTAAACAGTGGAACCGTAACTTATAACCAATGTCAATATGGAACAGGTATTATCAATGGTAGTGTCAATCTATCAGGCAATGCAGATGGTACATCTGGAACTGCAACGTATAATAATTTTAGTCTTTCAGAAAATGGTGAAATCATAGTATTTTTTGAATCTACTTCCTATACATATCAATATGATACAAATTATAATTTACAAAATATGTCTATCACGATGAATGGTTATGCCATCACTTTAGGCGAGAGAACTGATTTTAAAAACTATACATTTACTCTCACAAATGATGCAAGTCAAAATGTAACCTTTACAATTAGTGGATTTGTAAAAACGGCTTGTTTAGGTGCATGGATTGAAGTTGTAACCAATGAAGATATTAAAATCGGACAATCAGCGACATGTCCAAATGCAGGGAAACTAACTATTGGAGGAAATGCTTCTAGCCTTGTCATCACATTTAATACAGACTTAAGTAGTGATGTAAGTATCAATGGTGCTGCACCAGAGCATTATTCAAACTGTAATGATTTAGATACCGGTATTTGTGCATTATAAATATCTTATCTTCTGAACCTAGTCAAAATAGTCTGACTAGGTTTTTTCCAATACATATATCCAACATTTTTAATATATATCAATCTCCTCTTATCTTAAACGAGTTACAATAATTATAGAAGGTTTACTACCTTTATTTACACTAGGAGAAGAACATGTTACATGAATACAAAAATGAAATCCATGAGTTAAAACAAAGCAATGCACACTTTGCAAAAATCTTTGAAAAGCACAATGCACTTGACAATAAAATAGAACATGCAGAAGTAGGAGATACACCTCTGACTGATGTCGAACTTGAAAC